>NZ_JAGBIX010000034.1:0-4214 GCF_017934775.1 Kandleria sp.
TATAACCTTTATTATACATACGACTGATTTACAATTATATTATAATATCATCAGATACAAAAGTCAAGAAACACCGTGTTTATCGCAAGAAATCCCCCACCTCTATAGGTGGGGGATTTCTTGCTCACGGCGTGTTAAAAAAAACAATTGAAAAGATGGTCTAGCGACCATCTTCATCTTCACATGATTTAATATGACCTACATATTTAGTAGCAGGACGGATAATACGTCCACCGTATAATTTATCTTCTAGGTTATGAGCAACCCATCCAACAGTTCTTCCGATTACAAATAGTAAAGTGTAAAGATCTTCAGGAATGCCTAATAGATCATAAACAAGACCACTATAGAAATCTACATTTGTACATACACGTTTACCTTTTCTCTTATAGATTTCTTCCTTGGCAATTTCCGCAAATCTCTGGTGGAATACGAATTCCTCATGTCTTTTCTTAGAATAGGATAATTCTTCACATTTAATAGATAAGATTTCACTACGTGGATCACTTAAAGTATAAACGGCATGTCCTATACCGTAAATAAGACCACTTTTATCATTGAAGTCTTTATCTAAGATACGACAAACAATTTCCTTGATCTTATCATCTGATGCATTAAGTCCAATTTCATCGATGACAGCCTTCATCTGCTGACGAACAGCAAGGTTTGCCCCACCATGACGAGGACCTTTTAATGAACCAATTGATCCAGCAATAGTTGAATAAAGGTCAGTTCCTGTAGAAGAGATCACAACATTAGTAAATGTGGAGTTGTTCCCTCCCCCATGATCAGCATGAAGCACTAAGGCTGTATCAAGCACTTCTGCTTCTTTTGGTGTAAAACGTCCATCTTTTCTTAATAGATGTAGAATCTGTTCAGCAATAGATAGACTTGGGTCAATATGGTGGATTACCAATGAATCATGATCATATGAGTGAATCTTTGTAGCATATGTATAACATACAATCACTGGAATCTTGGCAATAAGGTTAATTCCTTTTTCTAATGTATCTACAATATCTGTACTATCTGGGTTATATTTATCGTATCGATAAAGCATCAATACTTCCTGTTGAAGCTTATTCATTAAATTCTTTGAAGGGAAACTTAAAATACTTCCTTCAAGATAATGGTCAGGCAAATGATATCGGTGAGAAATAACCGCCTTGAATTCTTCAAGTTCCTGCTTAGTTGGAAGGTGTCCAAATAAAATAAGGAAACATGTTTCTTCAAAACAGAATCTTTTATCCTGACTGTGGGCAAGATAATCAGAGACTTCAATACCACGATAATAGAGACGCCCCATACATGGCTTAACATGACCTTCTTCGTCTTTTTCATATCCAACAACATCAGAAATTCTTGTTAATCCTACAAGTACCCCTGTACCATCATCGTTTCTTAAACCTTTTTTTACAGAGTATTTATTATAAAGTTCATTTGGGATTTGTTCATCCTCGAGCATTCTTTCAAAACTTCTTTTGATTATGTTGCTCATTCTACTACCCCCTTAATCATATTTTTATCCATTATAGCATTTCATTTAATAATTGTATACAATTATTTTACGAAATTACTCCTTATTTTATTTAAAATACAAAATATTAATACGTAATTTATGCTATATAGAATTTCAGATGAAATATTTTTTTGCCTGTTTTATAACATTTCTTAATCTCATCTTATTGATTATATTCGTAAAGAGTGCTGTCATAATAAATGACGATAATGCAAGTGGAATGACAAGTATGCTATGGAAATCAAATAAAGAATAAATAGATAAATATTTAGATAAGAAAGCCAAGGCGACTACAACACATACGCTACAGATTCCAAAGATTGCTTTTCGATATTTATTTAATGGAAGACATACCTTATAAAGCACAATAAAACTTACAAGAACTGTCATATAGTAGCTTAATGTATTAAATGTTCTCATATTTAATGAGAGATGACTTGTCATAAACAATGATAATAGAACATAAAAAATAATGGATAAGCCACATGGCAATGCTGTATTGAGCACATGACGCAAGAATCCCTTACTTTGCATATCGACATCTTTTTCTAGCGTGATAAAAAATGATGGATAGCCAATCGCAAAGCTGCTGATGATGGATAACTGGAACGGTGTAAAAGGATAGGCCTTGCCGATAAGAGAGAAGATCAGTGATAATCCCGTTGAATAAATTGTCTTTGTTAAATAGAGAGCACTGACTTTTTCAATATTGGCCACAATTGTGCGTCCTTCTTTAAAAATATCTTTCATTGAAGAAAACTGAGAATCCAATAAAACAATATGTGCAGAATGCTTAGCAGCATCTGCCCCATTAGCCATCGCAATACCGCAATCAGATTCCTTGATGGCCAATACATCATTGACACCATCTCCCACCATTGCGACGATATGTTCTTTCTTTTGAAGCGCCTGAATGATTAGTTCTTTTTGTTCTGGTTTAACACGTCCAAAGACCTGATAGTCATCAATGATCTTTGATAGAGATGCAATATCATCTGGTAATTTGGAAGCATCAATATAGCGGTCTCCCTTTTTTAATCCCGCCATCATGCATACACGCGATACAGTTATAGGATTATCTCCAGATAATACCTTAATGTCCACTCCTTCTTTTTCAAAGAAGGCAAATGTATCTTTGGCATCTTCCTTAATAATATCACTAATGACAATAAGAGCCATTGGCACAAAATCATCGTATGTTTCTTTATGACGATGAATCCTTGATGCCTCCCCTAACATGAGCACTCGATACCCAGCATAAGAATAATCTGCGACAAGCTTGAGAATAGTTGTGTCCGTCGTTAAATATTCAGGAGCACCTAGGACATAGGAACAGCCGTTATCGTACGTTACAGCCTGAAATTTACGGTCAGAGGAGAAAGGAATGAACTTAACGCTTTGCAGGTGATGTTCTTCATGAAAATACTGGCGCAAAGCGGCCTGAGTCATATTGCCTTCTTCTCTGTTATCCACAAAGGCGCTCATGACTTCATTGACCTTTTGATCATCATATCCAAGATCATAAAAGATAACGATATTATTGACACGAAGCTCACCGGTGGTGATTGTTCCGGTCTTATCTAAGCATAGCGTATCAACCCTAGATAATGCTTCAATGGATTCCATCTGTTGGACTAGTGCCTGCTTCTTAGCTAGGCGTCCAACCCCTAATACAAACGAGACTGACGTAAGCAAGACTAAACCTTCTGGAATCATTCCTACAACGCCTGCTACGGTCTTTACAATGGCATCTGAGATATCCGCATTGGCATTGTACTGCGCACGAAAGAGCATAAGTCCAACGGGCACGATGATAATGCTTAAGACCTTAATAACCTTCTCAATCGCATCCTTCATTTCTGAAGTCGCGTTGTTCTTCTTTTTGACTTTCATCAAAAGCTCGGATGAATAATTGTCGTCACCGACTTTTTCTGCTTTTACCATCCCGCTTCCACTTGTGACAAAGGTTCCCGCAAGAACATGGGTTCCCTTTACTTTTTTTACCGGCTTGCTTTCACCGGTAAGCAATGCTTCATTGACTTCAAAGTATCCATCTAAAACAACTGAATCACATGGAATCTGTGTTCCTACTTTTAAGGTATAGACATCATCTAAGACAAGCTTATCACTGTTGATGATTTCATCCTGCCCATTTCGTCTTACAAGAACACTTTGATCCATGACAATGGATAACTTATCAATTGTCTTTTTGACCTTCAATTCCTGAATAATACCAATAATTGTATTAAAGAAGACAACCCCAATAAAGGTAAGATTAATATAGCGACCAGAAAAGACAATCATCATCGCCAAGAAAAGATTAAGTCCATTAAAGTATGTAAAAACATGCTCAAAGACAATCTGCTTTTTTGTCTTTGAAATATCCTTAGCTGATGTATTGATCTGTCCTTTTTGTATACGTTCATTGACTTCATTATAATTTAATCCGTTCATATAGCATAACCTCTTAAATTCTATTATAATGTCCCTTCATGAATTAAGTATGACACAAAACAAAACAACTTCTAGAGATTTCTCTAGAAGTTAATCATCAAATGGCGCAGGTTGAGGGATTCGAACCCCCGCGGGACTTTCATCCCCTGTCGGTTTTCAAGACCGATCCCTTCAGCCGGACTTGGGTAAACCTGCGCGTAAGTAAATGGTGGTTCCGGCCGGAATCGAACCAGCGACACGA
>NZ_JAGBIX010000035.1:0-17731 GCF_017934775.1 Kandleria sp.
GCGCCCAAAAATGGGTGTTTTTTTATGTCTAAATGCCCGTAAACAGATTTTATCTGGCTGTAGGGAGTCAAAGAAAGAAAAAAAGAGCTGGTCCAGCTCAGTGATTATCCATAAATCACTTTACTGGGTCAGCCCCTTTTTAATTTGTCGATTTTTTTATGTAGAACACACTATTTAGTGTATAATGTCATCGGGGGAGAGTAGACAAAATGAAAAAATCAATTATTGATCCAATGGATCTTTCTGTAGAAGAAATATCCGACTTATTAGATTTAGCGAACGATATCATGAAAGATCGCACACGATATCAGGATGTAGCGAAACACAAGATTCTTGCGACGCTATTTTTTGAACCAAGTACGAGAACAAGACTTTCATTTGAGAGTGCCATGCTTTCACTTGGCGGTAGTGTATTAGGGTTCCCTAATGCCAATGTATCTTCAGCTACAAAGGGTGAATCTGTAACTGATACAATCTGGACAGTATCTTGCTATAGTGACATTATTGCGATGAGACATCCAAAAGAAGGGGCACCTCGTGTTGCTATGCGTCGTAGCAAGGTTCCGCTTATCAATGCTGGAGATGGGGGACATAACCATCCAACGCAGACTTTGACTGACTTGCTGACAATTCAAAGAGAAAAGGGAAGACTTAACAATTTAACGGTAGGATTCTGTGGGGATCTTAAGTTTGGACGTACTGTTCATTCATTGTTAAAAGCTTTATCGCGATATGAAGGTGTAAAATTCGTCTTCATTTCACCAGAAGAACTTAAGCTTCCTGAATATTTAAAAGAAGATCTTCTAGATGCTAAGCATTTAGAATATAAAGAAGTGCGTACTATGGAAGAAGTCATGGGAGAACTTGATATTCTCTATATGACAAGAGTACAGCAGGAAAGATTCTTCAATGAACAAGATTATCTACGTTTAAGAGATACGTATATCTTAGATCTAAATAAACTAGAACTAGCTAAAAAAGATTTAACAATCATGCATCCATTGCCTAGAGTGAATGAAATTTCTACTGAAGTAGATGATGATCCAAGAGCATGCTACTTCAAACAGGTAGAAAATGGACGTTATGTACGAATGGCACTTATTCTTACATTATTATCATTAGATCATGAGGTGGAAAGATTATGAAAGTAGATAGCATTGTCAACGGAATTGTATTAGATCATATTACAGCAGGAAAAGTTATGGAAGTTTACGATGCCTTAAAGCTAGATAAACTTGATTGCAGTGTTGCGATTTTAAAAAATGTCAGCAGCAATAAGATGGGAAAGAAAGATATCTTAAAGATTGATAATGATTTTGATATAGACTTAGATGTATTAGGATACATCGATCACAACATTACTGTTTCCTATATCAAAGATGGAAAAACAGTAGAAAAGAAACATTTAGCATTGCCAGAAAGAATCATCAATGTAGAAAAATGTAAAAACCCAAGATGTATCACATCAGTAGAAAGAGGATTAGATCAGGAATTCTATTTAGCCAATAGAGAAAAACAGATCTATCGCTGTATCTACTGTGATACAAAAGTCACAAAATAAACAAGGCGCAAGCCTTGTTTTTTTGCTTTTAAGCAAATGAATGTATTTCAAATATCAATAATGATAAGATAATAAAAAAGGAGAATTTACTATGATATTACCAACATTATTTGTCGGACACGGTGATCCGATGATTGCCTTAAAAGACAATGAGAATACAAGAACATTTGCTAGAATAGGAGAATATATACTAAATAACTATGAAAAGCCACGTGCCATTCTGATGATTTCAGGACACTGGTATAAAAATGAAACATACATTCAATCAGCGAGTAAGCCAAAGCAGATCTTTGATATGTATGGATTTCCTGATGAACTCTATCAAGTAGAATATCAGGTAGAAGGATATCCACCGTTAACAAGACGTATACAGGACATGTTAGGAGAATATGTCAAAATCAATGATGAATGGGGAATAGACCATGGGGCATGGACAATATTAAAACACATGTTTCCTAACCAGGATATTCCAGTTGTTCAATTGAGCGTGAATGCCAGACTAGATGAACAAGGAAGTTTTCTATTAGGACAACTATTACAGGAATTAAGAGAAGAAGGCATTCTTATCATGGGAAGTGGGAATGTGGTACATAATCTAAGAGAAGTAGATTGGAATAATACTAAAGGAACATATATGGCAGATGCTTTTGATCTATATATAAAAGAAGCAATTATCCAAAAAGATTATGAAAAAGTTATTCATTTTAAAGAACATAAATATGCAAAATACGCAGTACCTACTAATGATCATTTCCTACCTCTTCTTTATATCCTAGGTGCTTCAGTCAATGATCATGTCACAGTATTTAATGAATATAGAGAACTTGGAAGCATGTCAATGACTTCCTATTTATTCGAGTTAAAATAGTTAAAAATTTGAAATTTCATGTTAAATATAGATTGTTTTGAGAGAAAAAGGTAAGCGTTTTTAAAAAATTTCACTTATATTTTATGTAGTGAATAAGGGAATATTTCCTCGTGACACTGATATGTCATAAAAAAAATAGTGGCGAAAATAATTTTCATCATTATAATAGTGTCACGGAGGAATGGATAGATGAATAATCAAACGAAAACATTAAATATTAAATATGCTTTCATTCAAGGTTTTTATTATATAACAAATTGCTGTATTCAGGGGTACGCAGCAGTTTACCTTGGAGCTATTGGGCTAAGCTCGACTATGATTGGACTCATTCTTGCATTGGGAAATATCGTTACATCTTTTGGATCACCAGTTCTTGCTTCATTTGTAGATAAATTCCATTGGTCTGTAAACAAGGTTCTTATGATTTTAGGTTTCCTTTCTGTAATTCTTTCATTGATGCTTGTTGCTAGTGCAAAGCTTCCAGTTTTAGTAGCGGTGCTATTTGTGATCTTATTTGGTTTATTAAATATGATGATGCCACTTATCAATGCTTTAAGTTTTGCATTTGAAGAACATGGCATCAACATCAACTTTGGTGTAGGTCGTGGTATTGGATCAGCTGCTTATGCATTAACATCATTGGGATTAGGCTATCTTGTACAGACTTTCTCACCAGTATTAATGCCATGGGTACTTGTAGCAGTATTGACAGGATTGATTCCATTAATTCAGTCATTTAGAATGAATGAAGAAGTTGAAACTGCACATGAGGAAGAAGAAACATCTTCTATTAAAGATTTCTGTAAAGAATATACTACATTTATGATCTTCTTATTAGGTTTCATGATGGTATATGCTGATCATATGATTATCAATAACTTCTTTATCAATATCATCAGAAACGTTGGCGCAGGAACAAGCCAAATGGGCGTGGCTGTATTCCTTGCTGCAATACTTGAATTGATTTCAATGTCTGCTTTTGAAAAATTCAAGAATAAGATTGATATTACTATCGTATTAAAAATAGCTGCTGTTATGTTCACTGTAAAACATGTTCTCACTTATTTTGCATCAAGCATGACAGTTATCTACATTGCACAAGTTATGCAGATGTTTGCATATGCACTGTTCATCCCAGCTGCCGTATATTATGTAGATAAGCTATTCAATAAAAAAGATGCTATCAAAGGACAGTCTCTTGTAACTACTGCCATGACTGCTTCAGGAATCATCTCTTCATTAGTAGGTGGTATCTTATTTGATAGTGTTGGTACAAGTACA
Organism: Kandleria sp.; assembly: GCF_017934775.1. Lineage (NCBI taxonomy): Bacteria > Bacillati > Bacillota > Erysipelotrichia > Erysipelotrichales > Coprobacillaceae > Kandleria > Kandleria sp. The sequence continues at coordinate 3,711 of NZ_JAGBIX010000035.1, forward strand.
ACTTTATTGATTGGTGCTATCGTTTCATTACTTGGTACAATAATAATGATTATGACAACTCAGAAGGTTAACTAAAAGATGATTGCTACAATCATCTTTTTTTCATGTTTTGTTGTAAATGTTTTCAATAGCTAACCTTTATCTTAATATAAAAGAAAGGGGTGATAATATGGATGAATTTTTAAGAGAAATCAATAGTTTGATTTATTTAAAATGGATTGCTAATCAGAAATTACATGATATTCATGTTATTGAAAAAAACAATGAAGTCATTCTAGAAGCAGCTCATTCCTATTCACGTATTATTCTTTACCCTCATTCCATCTTTGAAGAAGAAGTAAGGGACCGTAAGACTGATAAGGTGCTTTACTATATTCATTTCCAGATGGCCAACATGAAACATGCAGTCAATTTGTTTTATGAAATGTTAGATTGTATCTATGAGAACTGTTCACAGCCATTAGGGAGAATACTTCTTTGTTGTAGTGGAGGGATGACAACTTCACTTTTTGCAAGCAAGATGCAGACTTTAGCACAGCTAGAAAACAGAAATTATGAGATCAATGCAACCGGATATGGAAGACTATATGAAATTGGAAATGATTATGATGTCATCCTGCTAGCCCCACAGGTCTCCTATCTGTTGCCAGAAGTGCGTATGCATCTTGAAGATGTCATTGTAGAAGAAATACCCGCACGCTATTTTGCAAGAAATGAATACAAGAATGTCCTGGACTTTGTGTTAACCTTGATAGAGGAGGAGAATGTATGAAAGACATAATGAAAAATTATCTTTTATCATTAATGAAGACTCACGAAAACTTAAGTCTTGAAGAATGCATGCATTTAAGTGGTATGTCTGCATTATTTATTGAAGAAATCATGTCTGAGCTTATAGAAGAAGAACTTGTCTATTTTGATAACGGCTATCACCTAAACGTAGATGCAAGATGCACTCTTACTATTTCTCTATTTAGAAATTCTAATCGTGTACATATGTTTTATCGTATTTATAATATTGTCGATCAAATCAAAGTAGAAAGAGATATTATAAAAAAAATATATCAATATTGAAGATATTTATGATATTATAGATACCGCATTATCACAATATGAATCCATTCAGGTTATTGGAATCTCCCTTCCTGGTATTATTGAAGAATCACGTGTTATTTCAACAGGAATCAATGAGTTGGAGAATATTAACCTGTATGGATTATTAAATAGAAGATATACACAGCGTATTCTAGTAGAAAATGATGTAAATACAGCAGCTGTAGGCTTCTATCGATCATCGCCCCAATATAAGAATCTCGCCATCCTGTTTCAGCCCGCTGTTTCCTATGCCGGTATTGGACTTGTCTATGATGGACAGCTGATTAAAGGAAAAAGCAATCTGGCAGGGGAAGCGCAGTATCTGCCATTGGCATTTACAAAACCGCCGTTATCTTTACTGCAGTCAAGAGAAGGTTTTGAGGAACTGCTGATGAAATATATTCAAAGTATCATGGCTATGACGAATCCTGAAGCTATTGGCATCTGCTGCTATGCAGTAAGAAGCTATGACAGTATCATTGATCGTTTAAAAAAGATTTTTCCTAAAGAGAAAGATCTCCCATTATTTATTCAGTTAGATGATCTTAAAGATTATATTCTCATTGGACTTAATGCGATGTGTAAAGAAAAAGAAAAGGATTAGGTTATGGATATTAAAGTAATAGTTTTAGATATCGATGGAACACTCTTCTCTGATGAAAAGAAGATTCTTCCAGAAACAAAGAAGCTTTTATTAAAAGCACAATCATTAGGATTTAAGGTTGTATTGGCATCAGGTAGACCAGCTTCTGGTCTCTGGTATATTGCGGATGAACTAGAAATGGAAAAGCATCATGGTTTATTATGCTGCTTCAATGGAAGTCAGGTTGTAGATTGTACAACAACTGATATGTTGTTCAATGCTCCAATGAGTGTTGATATGGGTAAACGTGTATTGAATCATTTGAAATCATTCAATGTTAACCCGATGGTATATAAGGATGCTTATCTTTATGTAAATGATGCTTATGCCTACAAAGTAGAATATGAATCAAGATTAGGTAAACTTAAAGTCTGTGAAGTAGATGATCTAGAAGATTTTCTTACATGGACTCCTAACAAGATTCTTGCAAGTGGTGATCCAGAGTATCTTAAGGAAAACTATGAATTAATGGCTGCGCCATTTAAATCAGAACTCAATACTATGTTTACAGCTGACTTTTATTATGAATACACTGCTCAGGGTATTGATAAAGCCAAAGCATTGGATATTGCATTAAGCAAGCTTGGCTATACAAGTGAAAACTGTATTGCCTTTGGTGATGCTGAAAATGATTTAAGTATCATCAGATATGCAAAAGTTGGTGTAGCGATGGGAAATGCTACTGAACAGGTCAAGAGTGAAGCAGATGATATTACTCTCGATAATAACTCAGAAGGCATCGCGAAAGCATTATTGAAATATATTCCTGAATTATCTGTATAATACAGGTGAGAAAGTAGGTAGAATTATGGCAAAAAAAGTGCAGACTGTAGAAATGGATGGCATTACATTTGAAGTGATTGGTATCTTTGATTATGAAGGACAGGATTATCTTGCTCTTGCAAGAGGAGAAGAAATCTATCTTTATGTTTATATTGCTCACAATGATGGAACATTCGAAGCGTTGGATATTGAAGATGAAGACTTATTTAATGCGGTTGCTGAAGAGTTTACATGTATTCAAAATAACCAAGTTTGGGAAGATTAAATTATTTATTGCAATTTAAAAAAATGATAGCTATAATGTAATTCGCAAGGAACCTAATAATTAGGCACCTTGCGAATTTTTAGGAGAAAAGCTTATGGTTACACAATTAGAAATAGATATCTATGGCTATTTTAGAAAAATGGGGCGTTTTCTCTATGATAATACTGGAGGTAAATCAGGGCAGAGAAGAGTGCTCTTCTTTTTATCTAGAGAAGGATCTATGTCCCAGAGAGAACTTCAGTCATTATTGGATGTGAAATCAAGCTCACTGAGTGAGATGATCACCAAGATGGAAAATGCCGGTCTTATTAAAAAGACAAGATCTAAAAAAGATCAGCGTGTTATTCTTCTATCATTAAGTGAAAAAGGAAAAAAAGAAGCAGATCGAGAATGTGATGAATTAAATTACATTACTGAGCATCTTTTTTCTTGTCTTAGTAAACAGGAAGAACAGGATATCTATCGTTTTTTAGAAAAACTAAATACGCACTGGGAACAGTTAAAACGTGACGAAGTATTCCACTTCGTAGAAAGGGAGAGATAATATGATTAAGACACTATTGAAATCAGTTAGGGAATACAAAACAGATTCAATTAAGACACCATTCATTGTAACGGGTGAAGTTATTCTTGAATGTATTATCCCATTTATCATTGCTAAGTTTATTAATAAACTACAAGCAGGCCAGGTCACTACACATGATATATTCTTTTATGGAATTATTCTTTTTGTAATGGCATGTATGTCATTATTCTTTGGTTCTTGGGCAGGGATTACATGTTCAAGAGCGTCCGCAGGTCTTGCAAAGAATTTGCGACATGATCTATTTGAAAGTGTACAAGGTTTCTCATTTTCAAATATCGATAAATTCTCAGCATCATCGCTTGTAACGCGTATGACAACGGATATTACCAATGTCCAGATGGCTTACATGATGATTATTCGTGTGGCAGTACGTGCCCCATTGATGGTCATTTTTTCATTCACTTTAGCTTACATGATGGGAGGAAGATTATCATTAATCTTCTTATTCACTATTCCATTCTTAGGAATTGGATTAGCTCTTGTCATCAAGAACGCTATGCCAATTTTTAGAGCTGTATTTTATAAGTATGATAAACTTAATGCTTCAGTACAGGAAAATATCAATGGGATTCGTGTTGTTAAGTCATTTGTAAGAGAAGATTATGAATTTAATAAGTTCAATAAGGCTGCAGAAGATGTAAGAAAAGACTTTACTAAAGCCGAAATGATTTTAGCGTTCAACGCGCCAATGATGCAGTTCTGCTTGTATCTTGTAATGGTCTTTACATTATCATTTGGTTCTTATTTAGTTATTTCAAGTCATGCGACTATCTTAAATGTTGGTCAGCTATCTTCAATTCTTACTTATTCATTCCAGATTCTTATTTCATTGATGATGCTTTCAATGATCTTTGTAATGGTCACTATGGCTGCAGAATCTGCAGAACGTATTGTGGCAGTACTTAATGAAAAGTCTACCTTAACTAATCCAGAAGATCCTATTTATGAAGTGCCTAATGGCGATATTACATTTAATAATGTTTCATTTAAATATTCCACAAAAGCTGACCGCAATGCTTTAGAGAATATTAATCTTCATATTAAAAGTGGACAGACAATCGGTATCTTGGGTGGAACAGGTTCATCTAAGACATCCCTTATTCAGTTGATTTCTCGTTTATATGATACAACGGAAGGAGACGTGCTTGTTGGTGGTCATAATGTAAAAGATTATGATTTAGTAACATTAAGAGACCAGGTCGCTGTCGTATTACAGAAAAATGAATTATTCTCAGGAACAATTGCTGAAAACTTGAGATGGGGCAATAAAGATGCAACTGATGAAGAAATTAAGGCCGCATGTGAATTGGCATGTGCTGATGAATTCATCGAATTGATGCCTAACAAGTATGAAACACATATTGAGCAGGGCGGCAGCAACGTCTCTGGTGGACAGAAGCAGAGATTGTGTATCGCTCGTGCCTTATTAAAGAAACCAAAAGTCTTAATTCTTGACGATTCAACATCTGCAGTAGATACAAAGACAGATGCTAAAATTCGTAATGGATTCAAGAAATTTATTCCTGAAACAACAAAGATCATTATCGCACAGCGTATTGCTTCAGTGCAGGATGCTGATCAGATTATCATTATGAACAAAGGTACAATTGCGGATATCGGTACGCATGATGAACTTTTAGCTCGTAATGAAATCTATCAGGAAACATACTATTCTCAGAATAAAAAGGATGGTGATGATCATGGCAATGAATAAAGCACATACAGTAAAAAAGGGAACTGTAGGACGTCTTATTAAAACATTGTTCACATTCTTCCCAGTACTGCTTCCTTTTGTATTATTCCTTGTTGTATTCAATGCGATTGTACAGGCAGCTCCTGCTATCTTCCAGCAGAATATTATCGCATTAATTGAAAAAGCACTAAAAGGTCAAAAGACATGGGGACAGGCAGCGCCTGGAATCTGGAAATATTTAACAGTATTGATTGTACTTTACGTCTTGGCATTGATCGCTTCATTTACATATCAGAGATTAATGGCCATCATTACTCAGGGGTCATTAGCTAAATTTAGAGAGAAATGCTTCAAGAAGATGGAAAGTCTTCCTATTCGCTATTTCGATACAAATGCTCATGGTGATATCATGTCTATCTACACTAATGATATTGATACACTAAGACAGATGATCTCACAGTCATTCCCACAATTGCTTTCGACATTTATTTCATTAGTCACATTATTTGTGATTATGCTTTATTACTCAATCATTCTATGTGCAGTTGTCATTTTAGGAATGATATTAATGCTTATAGTTACAAAAGCATTAGGGGGAAGAAGTGCCAAGTACTTTATTAAACAGCAGGTAACTCTTGGTGAAACTGAAGGTTTCATTGAAGAAATGATGAATGGGCAGAAGGTTGTAAAAGTCTTCAACCATGAAAAACAGGCTCTAAAAGATTTTGATGCTGTTAATGAAAAACTATTTGAAGCTTCTCGTTTAGCAAACACATACTCAAATATTTTAGGACCAATCCTACATAATATGAGTAATATTCTTTATGTTTTAGTAGCTATTGCAGGTTCATCATTATTGTTGCTAGATGCACCTAATATCTCATTATCAGGTATGGCTCTTTCTATTTCTATTGTTGTGCCATTCCTAAATATGACAAAACAGTTTACAGGAAGTATCGGTCAGGTTTCTCAGCAGATCAATGCGGTCGTAATGGGACTTGGTGGTGCTTCACGTATCTTTGATCTTCTAGATCAAGAAAGTGAAGAAGATGAAGGTTATGTCACATTAGTCCGTGCTAAAGAAGAAAACGGTGAAATCGTAGAAACAAATGAAAGAACAGGAATGTGGGCATGGAAGCATCCACATAAAGATGGAACTATTACCCTTACTAAATTAACTGGGGATGTTGTTCTTGATGGTGTAGATTTTGCCTACAATCCAGATAAGCAGATTCTTCATAATGTATCAGTATTTGCTAAACCAGGTGAAAAAGTTGCTTTCGTAGGTGCGACTGGTGCTGGTAAGACAACTATCACTAACTTGATCAATAGATTCTATGATATCGCTGATGGTAAAATCAGATATGATGGTATCAATATCAATAAGATCAAGAAAGCTGATCTTCGTCGTTCATTAGGTATCGTATTGCAAGATACTAACCTATTTACAGGTACTGTCCTAGACAACATTCGTTATGGTCGCTTAGACGCTAACGATAATGAATGTGAAGCAGCAGCTAAACTAGTAGGTGCTCATGACTTCATTACACGTCTACCTGATGGATATAACACCATGTTAACAAATAATGGATCAAACTTATCTCAAGGTCAGCGTCAGCTTATTGCTATTGCGCGTGCAGCCGTTGCTGATCCACCAGTTATGATTCTAGATGAAGCAACTTCATCCATCGATACAAGAACTGAAGCTATTGTTCAAAGAGGTATGGACGCATTAATGTTAGGACGTACAGTCTTTGTCATTGCCCATCGTTTATCTACTGTACAAAACAGTGATGTCATCATGGTTCTTGATCATGGTCATATTATTGAAAGAGGAAACCACGAAGCACTTATTGCTCAAAAGGGACAATATTATCAGCTTTACACTGGTGCCTTTGAATTAGAATAGACAGATTGAAAAATCTGTCTTTTTTAGTAGCCAAGTATTCTTTATGATGATATGATTCAAATAATGAGAGGATAAAACATGCTATTAGAATATTTAATAAAAGGAACAATTATTGGTATTATTTTTGGTATTCCAGCAGGTGCAATTGGTGCATTGACCATCCAGCGTACCTTGGAACATGGTTACTTTTCAGGACTAATGACAGGGCTAGGATCATCAGTCGCAGATACTGTTTACGCTGCCATATGCGTATTGGCAAGTGCTGTTGTTTCAGGTTTTCTAAAACGCTATGAGATGCCAATCACCGTATTTGGTGGAATGGTCATTTTGATTTTAGGGATCTTTACATTAAGAAAGAAAACTGGCAAGGTAGAAGATAAAAAACCACCAAAAGCCTGGATTTACTTTGGCTCATCCATCGCTATCGCCTTAATGAACCCTGGTATGATGCTTTTATTCTGGTTTGCCTGTTCACTATTAAAAGTAGCTGGTCCATACACATCAGTGCAGAGTTTTGGCATAATTGTAGGTAGCTTTATAGGAACATTCCTATGGTGGCTTCTTATCTGTGGTCTTATTGAAAAGATGCGTTCTCGCATTACAGATCATATTTATATAGTATTAAATCGTGTTTTAGGCGTTATTCTTATTTTATTTGGTATTGGTGTCATTATTGATGCCATATTATAAAAAGCCAGCTATTCTTTCGAATAGTTGGCTTTCTTTACTTGCATTGCATGATAACCACGATGCTTACAATAAGCATTCATAACGGCAATCCAATCTGATTTTTTAGTAAACTCAATAACAAAGACTTCTAGCTTATTCTTTTTTGCAGCAGCAAGATAATCTTTTAGTGCATCACTCTTCTTTTTGCTAGTAGGGACACGTGTCTTTAATCCCTTCTTAGAAGAAGTAAAGACGCTTTCTTGTGAAATGGCTTCTATTAAAGAAGTTTGTTTATTTTTAATAAGCTTCAATACAAAATTCTTCCCGTTATGAATAATGATAGAAGAATTTAATGACTTGATCGTAGAAACCACTTCATCATAGGAATAATCTTCAGTATGTGTAAGGAAGTACCCATCGAATCCTTCTACTTTATTTCTATCTTTACGCATATCGATTTTAGCATAGAGCTTATTGGCATGTTTATGTAAAAACGCAAGATCTTCCTTGCTTAATCCTTTAGAAGAAACAACGAGTCTATTATATTTCTTTTTAATCTTCATTAACTGATCTTTCTTCATTCCAGTAAGAATGCCCAATTCACTATTATAGTGAATTCTATCCTTAATATGAGATGAAGGTTTAGAATGACATCCTACAAGAAGAAAAAGACAAAGCATCAATATTATTTTTTTCATGTTATCACCGATAATAGAATAGCATAAATAAATCAAAAAGAACAGTTTTGACAATCTAAAATAAATGGTGCAAGATAGAAGAGAAGAGCATATAATATATTAAGGTGAATAATATGGAAAATACAAAACAAGTTAATATGAAACAATCGATCATGGAATATGTAAAAGTTGTTGTTGTTACAATGATACTGACATATCTTGTATTATACTTTATACAGATATCCCGTGTTGTTGGTGTCTCTATGCAGCCAACCTATAACAATGGCAACATCGTCCTTGTTAATAAGAAGTTCTATTCTTATTCAGACTGTCATTATGGAGATATCGTAGTCGCTGATGTGGATTTTGGTTCAGGAAAGAGTGAACAGATCATCAAGCGTGTCATCGGCAAGGCTGGTGATGTGATTTCTTGTAAAGACGGCAAGATGTATCGTAATGGTAAATTATTAAAAGAAACATATATTGCTGAAAAGATGGAAGATGAGGACTGGAGCACGAAAGTGAAGAAGGATTCTGTTTTCTTGATGGGAGATAACAGAAATAATTCTGCAGATTCACGTGATTTAGGCTCTGTGAATTTCAAGAAACATGTAGTTGGTCGGGTATTTTTTAAGGTCTTTTAACCAAAAGGCCTTATTTTTTTAGAATAAAAACAAATTTACAACTAAATATTAGAACTTCAAGAAAAAATAACAAAGGTAAGCGCTATCATTGTAAAATAGTTTTGCATTCGTAAAATTCTCATGATATTATTTTTTTGATATATAGGAGAGGAGAGAGTTTATGGCCTATAAATTTAAGATTACACGTGGAAATGCAGTACTCAACTTTTCACAGGAATACTGTCAGAGCCGTTGTGAACTTATTGAAAGTGATTCTTTTTTGAAAGTACTTCAGAAGTTCATTAGATCGCATTCAAGAAGAGAAACAACACTTTACATGTATCTTCATCAGTTTAATGAAGATGATATTGCACTATCTCGTGATTTACAGAATACATTGAGAATGCTTTTAGTATTGACTGATGAGCAGCTAATCTCAAGTGGTAGCGATTATGCATGTTATCTAAAAGATAAGAAAATGTTCAGAAAGTTTGTAGAGGGGTTATACACTTTCTGGAGAAAACTTCAGAGATATGCAGTCGTATTTAATGAAGGAAGAAGCGAAGGGTTCCAGAACGTTCACTTCACAACTGCACAGGCTAATTTCGAAGAATTGGTATTAAAGACATATCGTTCTATTGAAGAAACAGCACTTGGTAAATCTAATAAGGTATATCGTCAGATTACTGCTGGTGTTAACGCTGGCTTGATGGTTACTAACTTTAGAAGTAATCTTCCATATGAATACCGTTGTTTAGATGATATTCCATTTATTGAACAGGTAATCATTCATCCTCCATTTATTGCTTATTCTAAACGTAATAAGAGAGATGGTGTATTCCCAGAAATCAATTATAATCCAATTGAAGATCACAAATTTGATCCTGACCAGTGGTTCTGTTATCCTGCAAAAATCGGTAAGCTTATTGCTTTCGTTTACTTCAATGTTAAATTCATGGCACAGGGTGTTGCTCTTTGTAACTTATTTGAATTAGCAACAGAAGAAGAATATCAGGGTAGAAAACCAGACTTGATCTATGTTTACGGTTATGAAGATGGTGAAATGAACCAGGCATTCTACCAGGATGAAAAGAACGGTATGCTTGTTTCATTACTTTCAGCTAATGATTACTTCGATTACTTTGGGTACATGAAGAAAATGTGTTTAACTTTACATAATGTTTATCAGTTAAATCATCATAATCTTCCAATCCATGGTGCAATGATTAGATTAAAATTACATGATGGTACTCAGAAGAACATCGTCGTAATGGGTGACTCTGGTGCTGGTAAGTCAGAAACAATTGAACAGATCAAAGGTTTAGGTGAAGCTTATATCGAAGATACTGAAACAATCTATGATGATATGGGTCTTCTCCACTTAAACGAAGAAGGAAAGATCACAACATCTGGTACGGAAGTGGGGGCTTTCGTTAGACTAGATGACTTGGATGCAGGATACTCATTCAAGGAATTAGATAGATCTGTATTCCTTAACCCAGATCAGCAGAACGCCCGTGTCGTAATTCCTATTACTGACTGGGAAGATGTTGTCGCTGAACATCATGTAGATATGTTCTTATATGCAAACAACTATGATAGCGATGGAGCGCCATTAGATTTCTTTGACAATGTAGATGATGCATTAAAAGTATTCAGAGCAGGTCAGAGAATGGCTAAGGGTACAACAACAGAATATGGTCTAGTAGGTTCATATTTTGCTAACCCATTTGGTCCTGTACAAAGACAGGAACAGACTGAACCAATCTTAAGAGAATATTTTGAAAAAATGTTCGAACAGGGCATCCGTGTAGGACAGCTTCATACAAGATTAGGTATCAAGGGTAATGAAAAAACTGGTCCTAAAGATGCAGCATACGCTATCTTAAGAGATATTACTGGAGACACAGAACTTAAAGCATTATCACAGGATGATGATGAATAATAATAAGCCACTAAAATGAGTGGCTTATTTTATTGGTTATTTTTTCGTAATTTTTAGATTTTGAATAAAACTCTTTAATTTTACGTTTTTTAGACAAATATCATGTATAATATATATATGATTGAAATACAATCGGATACGGAGGAAAATTTATGGATAATAATCAATTTGATCCTAATAATGGGTCACAGTCCAATGGCAGCTTTAATTCGTCACAGACTGGAAGCTATGATGCTCATTCAAATGCGGGCAATTATAATGCTTATTCACAGCAGAACAATTATCAGAATTATGATAACAATGCTCAGCAGTATGATCAGTCAAATAACTTTAATTCTCAGCAATATAATCAGCCAAACGATTTTGGAAATAATGGCGGTTATGTTCCACCACAGGGAAATGGTGCTTACCAGCCAAATGGAAAAATGCCATTCTATAAAACAACAAAGGGAATTATTATTATTGCGTTAGCTTTAGTACTTGTTCTTGGTGTTGTATATTGGGGATATAACAATATCTTTGGATTTACAAAAATCGATCTTGCAAAAAATATCTCTTTAAATCTTACTGGTGAATCAGGAACTGCGACTGCAAGTTCAATCAATGTTAAAAACACAGTAGATTATGATAAGAGCAACGAAAAAGCAAGCAACTTTGTTAAAGCTATCTCTTATAGATTTAACAAATATACTGGAATCAAGAATGGTGATAAGATCAAGGTTACTGTTGTCTTCAGTGAATCTCTTGCTAAAGAATGCAAGGTTAAAGTTACTAACGCAGAAAAGACTGTGACTGTTAGTGGTTTAGCAGAAAGATTTGAAGATGGTAGCAAAGTCTCTAGTGAAGTTGCAAGTAAGATGAAAACTGATGCTGATACTAAAATGCAGCAGATGGTTTCTTCTATCAATGGTACAACTTGGGAAGCTACACCAACTTTCCATTCAATGTATCTTGCTAAAACAACTTCTGGCAATGATTATGCAATTGCAGTATATGATTTGAAGTTATTATATAAACAGACAAACAGAAGTGTTCATTATTATGTCTACACTTACTGTATGACTGGAATCAATAGCAACTATGCTAAAAATGCAAAAATTTGGTCTGGATATACTTCAGTAAGCATTATTGGATCTAATCTTTATGGTTATGGTAACTTCTTACAGACATCTGATCGTCATTTGATTTCTGATGAATCAATGATTGAATCAACTATCACAAACTATAGATTGTTTACTGGTAGAACAATCAGTAAGATTAACGCATAAAAGAATGTCATTTGACATTCTTTTTTTATAACTAAAAAGCCATCGTCGATTGACGATGGCTGTTGGATTATAGAGAAATGATATTAATAATTACCCTGAGCAATCATTGCTTCAATAACTTTTTCTGCACCAGCTAAGTTTGCACCAGCGATTAGGTCATAGCCTAAGCCGTATTTCTTAGCAGCTGCAACAGAGTTGTTTACGATTGAAACCATGATATCATGAAGTTTCTGATCAACTTCTTCTGCAGTCCAGCTATAGCGCATAGAGTTCTGAGACATTTCTAAGGCAGAAGTTGCAACCCCACCTGCGTTACATGCTTTTGCAGGTCCTAAGATACCGCCATTAGCTGTAAAGTAAGCAATACCTTCAGGTGTAGTAGGCATGTTTGCACCTTCCATGATGTATTTACATCCATTTGCGATTAATGTTTTAGCTTCTTCTTCACCGATTTCATTCTGTGTAGCTGAAGGGAAGGCCATATCACATTTAACGCCCCAAGGTTTTTCACCAGGATGGAATTCAGCACCGAATTTTTCAGCGTAATCTTTTAATTTCACTTCATTTTTAGTACGGATGTCTAACATGAAGTTCCATTTTTCTTCAGTGTTAATACCATCTTTATCATAAACATAACCATCTCTACCAGAGATTGTTACGACTTTAGCACCGTATTCTGTTGCTTTTTTAGCAACACCCCATGCTACGTTACCATATCCAGAGACAGCGATTGTTTTTCCTTCATATGAATCATTAAAATGTTTTAATACTTCATTAGCATAATATACTGCACCATAACCAGTTGCTTCAGGTCTAATTAAAGATCCACCGAAAGCTAATCCTTTACCAGTTAAGACACCATTTTCATAAGCATTTTTAATACGTTTATACTGTCCGAATAAATAACCAATTTCACGTCCACCAACACCGATGTCACCAGCTGGTACATCTACGTCTGGTCCAATATGACGATAAAGCTCAGTCATGAATGACTGACAGAATCTCATAACTTCAGCATCTGATTTACCTTGTGGATCAAAATCAGATCCACCTTTGCCCCCGCCGATAGGTAAAGTAGTTAATGAATTTTTGAAAATCTGTTCAAAACCTAAGAATTTGATAGTTCCTAATTTAACTGAAGGATGGAATCTTAATCCACCTTTATATGGACCAATGGCACTGTTGAACTGTACACGGTAACCAAGATTTACATGAACTTTTCCATTATCATCTGTCCATGGTACTTTAAACTGTAATGTACGTTCAGGTTCAGTCAATCTTTCAAGGATTGCCATATCTTCATATTCAGGGTGAGCCTTAATCATAGGTTCGAGACTTGTAAGAACATTAGTGACTGTTTCTAAGAATTCAGGTTGTTCAGGATATTTTTTTCTTAAATCTTCAATAACTCTCTGTGTATATTCCATAATATTATTCCTCCTTTTTGTATACAATATTAATTATATATACGATATGATAAAAAATAAAGAAAATGATAAAAAAGTATCATAAAGATAGAAAAAGGGCTTACATTACGACTATTTCTAAGCGATTTTAACTATATTTGTTTATTTCCGTAACAGTTGAGAAAAAATGGTATAAATACGGTAATTTTAGGGATAAATTTTTTTTGAAAAAATTATAGCGATGAAAAGGGGCTTTTTTTAATAAGTGAAAAAAAGTTGCATTATATGACTTGCAAATGAGTGAAAAAACTGTTAAATTAAGTGAGCACTCAGCGAGAGCCGAGTGGCCTGAACATTGAAAACTGAACAGAAACACGTCAAATAGATGAGTGAGAAAACACTCACAAATAAAACAAGCAAGCAATTAACAAGAGCCAAAAGATGGCTCCATTGATAGAC
>NZ_JAGBIX010000036.1:0-3895 GCF_017934775.1 Kandleria sp.
TGCTATGTATTTGTTTACTTTTATGCAGATATTTTTAAGACTATTCATATCTAAGTGATGATTATAATTTTTTACAACTGTGTTCCTAACACTGAAAGCATTTTCTATAGTGAATTAACTGAAAAAACACTTGTGAATTTTCAATTTGTACAACTTTTGGGATTCACTTCAGAATAGGTGTCTTTATATTAGACTATAGCTGGTATGTGAAAAGAGATATTTATCATCGCTCAATTCTCATTGAAAGTTCCTTTTCATTGAAAGTTCCTGTTTCTGGATTGTAGGTCCAGTGATGTGCGCTGCCTATGCATTCCTATCTGTTAGTGAGGTAAGGTGTTAGCCTGACGTTTTCAAGGCTGAGATTTGTCAGACTGTTGAGTCCTAACACCTTTTCACTCAAGAACAGCATGCAGCTAAGGATGCATTAGAAAAACTTGCTAAACATAAAAGAAAATAAGAGCCAATAACTTTCGTTATTGACTCTTTTTTTAATTATTAATGTCCACTTGGAACTCTCTTGCCAAGAAGAAGACGTTCAGTTGTAAGATCAGCACGAAGCAGATTAATAAAGATTATAAATAATGGAATATCCGCAAATAATAAAACTTTTGTATGGAACTTAAGTCCAAGAAGCGAACAAAAGGCAGCACCTAAACAGAAAGAAACAACCATTCCGCCATGTCTTGTCCATTTTTTAAGATAAGTCTTTTCATATGGCTTTCTCATCCATCTTGTAAAGAAGCTTCCAGTCTGTCTTACATGATTAGTAATAAAGATGGTAGCCATTCCGATGCCTTCAGCACTTCTGAATGTGTTAAATTGCATTGCACATAAGAAGTTGATGGTAATAGAATAAATCAAGGCCGGTGTATGAATGGGTGCAATAGCCAATGTCGTAATGACAAGCATATCTAAAAATACCAAAATGGTATCCCATCTTAATAGACGTTTCTTGCTGATAAGCCAGGCTGCCTGTTCAGAAATAATTGTACCGATAAAATAAGCACCAATTGATAAAAAGATGGACAATGCACTACTGAATTTCCTTGTTCCAATGGCAATGCCAAGAAGAGCAATATTAACAGTCTGAGCATTGGCAAATGAACCACCTTTTACTGAAATTGTAAATCCCCCATAAAATCCTGCAACAAAAATTAGTAATAAGAATACATAATATTTTTCACATTCTAAATATTTTTTTTCATCCATAACATATCACCGCGTTCATTATAGTTTTGTTTTGGTAAAAAATAAAGTTATATTTTCATGTAAACGCTTTATCACTTGATTAAATTTCATATTTGTGTTTAATAGTTATTATTAAACTAAAGGAGAAGTAGCTATGGATCAGATGTTCTGGACATGTGAGATGTGTGGACATAAAAATAGAATAGGTGAAACATTCTGCTCGCAGTGTGGTCATAAGGCGACAAATTTTGAAATATCTGAAGCTTTAAAACACGCTGGCGTGAAAGAAGAATCGGAGAGTGATTTTACACGAATCATGAAGAGAGCAGATCTTCCTCTTGAAGATGAGCACGAACAAGTTCCTTATAGAAGACGTGCACAAGAAGCAGAAATATCTGATTCTGTAAGGAAGTTAAGTGAGGAACTTAATCGTAAGAGACATTATCCTATTGTAGATAAAGCCACAAAGATCTTGCAGATTATAAGTGTTATTTGTTTATTGTTCTCTGTTGTCATGTATATAGTCAATGGCTACTACAATGGCATCGGAAAGATTGCTCATAATATTTATTCATCGATATGGCATTTGTTTGTTAATACGTACAATTATTTCTTTAATATTCAGTTTAACAATAATATGGTTGTACGCTTCTTCGCATTGATCTTCAAGAATCTTTCTAAGATGATTGAAATTATCATTAAAAATATTACCAACTTAACAAAGTCACTGTAGGAGGTACTTATGTTTTCATTGTTTTATAATTTAGCTAAAATCATCAATTTCATTAATGCTTCGGCAGTGATAGCCTTGCTTGTCATGATTATTGTTTCATTGTTTAAGCCAGTCAAGCTACCTAATTATGATGATATCTACGACTATGTCAAAAGATGCTTTATGGTATCACTTATTTTCATGTTTGCATCATGGCTTGTCGTTTCAGCACAGGATGAAACATCCATATTCAAGATGTATTCCACAATTGCCGGTGGATTTAGAGATATGGGAATGTTCTGGTTTGTAGTAGCTATCACGTATATGATTACACCTTTTGTGATCTCTATTGCTGGAAATGGAAGAGAAGAATTAAGAAAACCATTTAATCTCTTTAGAAACCATGCCTTTATCATGGGTGCAATTTGTGCACTTATTTCATTCTTATTAAAGATTGATTAATCTCTCTCATGAGAGATTTTTTTATTTACTTTATTTTTGTGCTATGAAATATCGGATGACATCTTTATTTTTTTAGAAAAAAAGAGTATCATGTCCTTATATTAAGGAGATATCATATATGAATTTCAATGTAAATAGTGCAAGAAATATTACACTTGTAATGGATTTTTATGAATTAACAATGTCTTATAATTATTTTAAGCAAGGCAAGAAGGACGAAGTTGTTTATTTTGATATGTTCTATCGTAAAAATCCCGATGATGGAGGAGTTGTTATTGCGGCAGGGCTTCAGCAATTGATTGAAGCTGTTCAAAACATGCATTTCTCTGATGGCGATATCGATTATTTGAGGGGATTAGGCGTATTTGATGAGGCATTCTTTGATTATCTAAGAAACTTCAAGTTCACTGGATCAATCTGGGCTGTTCCAGAAGGAACACCAGTGTTCCCTTATGAACCATTGGTAACTGTTAAGGCACCAATAATTGAAGCACAGATGATTGAAACATTCTTATTAGTAACAATCAATCATCAGTCACTTATTGCAACTAAGACAAGACGTATTGTCCAGGAAGCAAAAGGACGTCCAGTCATGGAATTTGGTGCAAGACGTGCACAGGGTTATGATGCCGCTACATATGGTGCAAGAGCAGCCTACATTGGTGGGGCAGCTGGTACAGCGACAGTATCTGCTGGAAAGATTTTTAATATTCCAGTTCTTGGTACAATGGCCCATTCATTTGTGCAGTCATTTGATAATGAATACGATGCATTCAAAGCCTATGCTGAAATTTATCCAGATAATTGTATTCTACTTGTAGATACTTATGACACATTAAAAAGCGGGGTACCAAATGCGATTGAAGTAGCAGAACAGGTACTTGAACCAATGGGAAAACGCTTGGCCGGTATTCGTATCGACAGTGGCGATATTGCTTACTTGACTAAGAAAGCGAGAGCTATGCTAGATGTAGCAGGCTTGACTGACTGCAAGATTTCTATTTCCAACTCACTAGATGAATATCTAATTCGTTCAGTGCTTGAACAGGGTGCTCAGATTGATTCCTTTGGTGTGGGAGAAAACATGATTACATCTAAGTCAGCACCAGTTTTCGGTGGAGTCTACAAGATGGCAGCTGTAGAAAGAGATGGAAAAATCATTCCTAAGATCAAGATCTCAGAAAATACTGAAAAGATCACAAACCCAGGATATAAGAAAGTCTATCGTCTTATTGAAAAAGAAACCAATAAGGCTATCGCAGACTTAATTACATTTGCGGATGAAATCATTGATCTTGATGATGACTTAACAATCTACTCTCAGCTAGATAAATGGCTTAACAAAACATTGCCAGCAGGAGAATTCAAGTTCTATGAATTACAAAAAGAAGTCTTCAAGGATGGTAAATGTGTATATCCTGAATTTACTCTTGATGAAATTAGAGAATACAAGAAAAAACAGGAAGAACTATTATGGGATGAAGTTTTCCGTTTAGAATATCCACATAAATATTATGTAGATCTATCAAGAAA
>NZ_JAGBIX010000037.1:0-16860 GCF_017934775.1 Kandleria sp.
AATGATTCATGGGTATACTCCTTTGTGGTTGTTTTGTTTGCAGAAATCATTCTACAAGGAATATACCTTTTTTGTCTATTGAATAACGTCAGATAAAATTCGACAAAACGAATTTACACAAAAAATTTTACACTATGTTTTGAAATAAAATTTCTTATATGATAATCTTTTACTATTAAAAACAAATATTCATTTTTATTATGTCTATAATTTAATCAAGCATAATTAAAAAGCTCCATTCATTTTACATGAATAGAGCTTTTTGCTTATACTATAAAATCTTCATCTACTGATGAGCAGAGTTCATATGACTTAATATCAAGGTGTTCATCGTGATCAAAATAGCTTTCTTCTTCTGTTGGATAGACATGAGCAGTAAATGTATATTTACCATCATTGATAAATAATTCTATTGAAGACTGGTCAATGAAGATACTCATTGAATCTAAATCTTCGTCTAAAGGAATATCCAATGCTTCAAATACTTCTTCATTGAAACGCTTATCAAGGTGACTCTTATCCACTGTAATCATCTTATAGCGTGAATCATAGTGAATCATCAATCCATCAGATCCATCTTTCTTAGTAAAGAGACGTAAATCACTTGAATGTCCATCACATTTAACTTCCAATTCTACAAGCGATGGCAATACACGACCTGATAATTCCTTAGTTCTTAATTTAGTAAATCCTGCGATAGGCTTCTGTATTAAACGATCACCTTCGACAAAGATTTCTCGTGGAAGCGTTAAGCTTCCTTCCCACTGTTCTTCCTCTGTTGGGTAATGGTTGTCAGGTAGTCCCATCCATGCAATCATGACACCTTTGTTTTTATCTTCTACATTGGCAGCCATCTGTGCAGCATAGAAGTCGAAACCATAATCTAAATAACGATAGTGTGTATCAGGAATAAATGTTAATGTATCATAATCCATCTTACCTACAAAGTAGATATTATGGTTAGTACATTCTCCTCTTCCTGGCAATTTTGTATGCTGAGGAGAGAAGATCAATACATCCTTATCACCAATTGTTGTTAAACATGGGCATTCCCACATACCACCGAATTCTTCATAGCCTTTAACACGAAGTTCACCCTGGAATGACCATTCGTCTAACAGCTTAGAAGATGAATAGACTAAAGCTGTACCTCTACCCTCATTGCTTCTTGCACCAATGAAGATAAAGTATTTCTGTTTTTCTTCTACATAAACAATCATAGGATCACGCTGATGTTCAGTATAATCTTCACGTGGGGCAAATAGTGGTGTATCTTTTTTAATCAGCTTACCTTCCTCATTAAGTTTCGCAACACATGTATATGGTTTACGAACCCAGTTCTCATCTCGGTGATTTCCTGTATAAAAGACATAAATCTGATCATGAGATGAAATCCCAGTTCCGGAATAACATCCTTTATTGTCAAATACAGTATCAGGGGCTAATGCAACACCTTCATTTTCCCAATGAATAAGATCTTTTGAAACAACGTGATACCAGTACTTCAATCCATGTACAGCTCCCCATGGACACCACTGATAAAATAAATGCCATTTTCCTTGGTGGTAAATAAATCCATTAGGATCATTAGATAATCCTGTAATAGGCTGCACATGAAATTTTTGTCTATAATTAGACACTTTATTTATTTCATATAGAGGAGCGATTTCGTCTTTACTTTTTAAAACACGATAACGTTCTTCTCGAGTCCATTCTTTCATCACAAATCTCCTTTATTGTTTATATCGGGGACTATTATATTGAAATTCACCAAAAAGCTCAATCATTCTTTCAATTTCACGAAAAGCTAAAAAACGACCATAGAATCACAAAAAAATCAGTTTTCATAACTTAATGAAATTTTCATATTATGGAAATTCTATTAAGTAAGCGTTATCACTTTTTTCATTTTCTCTATTTTTGGATTTTTGATGATTAAATCATCATTTTTCATTCTTTTTTATTAACATCAAATTGTAAAAATATTGTCATTTTATTCACTAAAAAAAGTCCTCTAATGAGGACTTTTAAATCTAATGGTGCTCAAGGTGGGACTCGAACCCACACGGCATAAACCACCAGTACCTGAAACTGGCGTGTCTACCATTTCACCACTTGAGCATGTGACTATTTTATCACACTTTGAGAGTCTAATTCAATAATTAAAAGTGTTGACGATAATTTACAATTACGGTAACATAATTGTATTTTATGATATATAATAGAAAAAGAGTATTTATATGGTCATAATTTGAGTTACACATGGTCATTATAAAGGAGAACAAAAATGGCTGAAATTGAATTAGTAAACGTATCGAAGACATTTGATACTGAAGAAGGTCCTGTTCATGCCTTATCCGATGTTAACCTTTCTATTCATAAAGGTGATATCTACGGTATTATCGGTATGTCCGGAGCAGGAAAAAGTACTTTAGTAAGATGTCTTAATTTCCTTGAAAAACCTACATCTGGTGATGTAATCGTTCAGGGAGTATCACTAAAGAGTTTAAATGAAAAAGAATTAAGAGAAGAACGTAAGAAAATCTCAATGATTTTCCAGAACTTCAACTTGCTTATGCAAAAGACTGTTATTGATAATGTATGTTTCCCAATGTACTTAGCACATACTCCAAAAGCTGAAGCAAGAAAGAAAGCTATGGAATATCTTAGAATCGTTGGATTGGAAGATAAGGCCAACACTTATCCTTCTAAGCTTTCTGGTGGTCAGCAGCAGCGTGTAGCTATTGCTCGTGCGCTTGCCAGCAAACCTGAAATCTTATTATGTGATGAAGCAACAAGCGCCCTTGATCCTGCAACAACAAAACAGATTCTTGCACTTTTAAAGAAGATCAACAATGAACTTGGTATTACCATTGTAATTATCACTCATGCGATGGATGTTGTGGAGGATGTATGTAGCCACGTTGCTATTATGGAAAATGGACAAGTACAAGAAAGTGGTGAAGTAGAAACAATTTTCGCTAATCCACAATCTGCAGTAGGTAAACGTCTTGTCTTAAAAGATGTACGTTCTGAAGCACTTGCTGAATTAAAAACTGATAAGACATTCCGTATTGTTTTTGATAAACAGTCTGCTTTTGAACCAGTTATCGCCAATGCGATTTTAACATTCCAGACTCCTATCAACATTTTAGGTGCTACTACAAAGAATGTGCACAATCAGGCTAAAGGTGAAATGATTGTTGGTATTCCATCAGGTCATGAAGATGAATTTGTAGCCTACTTTAAAGAAAGAGGCTTAAATTTAGAGGAGGTTGACATCAATGGATAATCAGATTATTTCAATGATCATCCAAGGTGTAGGAGAAACCTTATTGATGGTCATTGCTTCAACAGTATTAGGATATATTCTCGGTCTTCCATTAGGCATTATCCTGACAGTATCAGATAAGGATGGCTTGAAGCCTAATAAGACCCTTTATAAAATATTAGATGTCATCATCAATATTCTCCGTTCAGTTCCATTCTTGATCTTACTTATCATCCTTATTCCAGTAACAAAGATGATTGTAGGAAAGAGCTATGGAACAATTGCGACAATTGTCCCATTGACAGTGTCCGCTTTCCCATTCATTGCCAGAATGGTCGAACAGTCATTAAAAGAAGTGGATCCTGGTGTTATTGAAGCAGCCCAATCCATGGGTGCCACAAATCGCCAGATTGTCTTCAATGTCATGATGGTTGAAGCTAAAGTATCCTTAATTACAGGTACAACAATTGTATTTGCATCCATTCTTGCATATTCCGCAATGGCGGGAGCACTTGGCGGAGGCGGTCTCGGAGATATCGCTACGCGTTATGGCTACTATCGTAGAGAAGAGCAGATCATGTGGGTAAGTGTTATTATTCTTGTAGTAATGGTACAGATTTTCCAGTCACTTGGTATGCTTTTAGCTAAAAAGATGGATAATAAGAAAAAATAGATGTCAAGCGACATCTATTTTTTTAGCTCTTTATACATAAGAATATGTGGAACACCTTCATCATCATACACATCCCCTGTCATTTTATAGCCAAGCTTTTCATAAAAACCTTTTACTCTTACCTGTGCTGATAAATAAGAACAGTTGGCATAAGAAGAAATATATTCTTCAGCTTTATGAATCATCATAGCACCATAGTGATGCTTGCGGTATTCTTTCAAGACTGCGACACGTCCAATATAATACTTTTCATCCTTCTTAAAGAATCTACATGTCGCTACTGGATGATTTTCATGATAGCCCACAAGATGAAATGCATTTTGATCAATTTCATCAAATTCATCCTTAAATCCCTGTTCATCCATAAAAACAGAAACTCTGATATTCTTTGCATCTTCATGAAGAAAATCAAATAATACTGTATTCATCGCATGTCCTCCTTCCTCTATTTTATAGACAAAATCACCTAATAACAAGATATAGGAAATTACTATAATAACTATTGCGTTATAGAATTGACAAATAAAGACATGTGTCATAATATATACCCATCGAACATATAGGAAAGAGGTGAACCACGATGACAAGAGCTATGATGAAATATTATTCCATGTGTAACTGTAAACAAAATTTAATATGCTCTATTTTACCTACCGCGTGGTTAACTTTTTTCTCGTTTGATGCTTCAAGAAGATAAAAGACAGGTAATAGGTACCTGTCTTTTTTTATAAGGGGGATGGATATGAATACTAAGGATGAGATGTGCAGCTATATTTATTATTAAACATTTAGGAGGAAAGAAACTATGAATAAATTATTAACACTTGCACTTACAGGTGCATTACTATTAGGAGCTACAGGATGTGCGTCATCATCTGATGATAAGACTATCACTGTTGCCGCTTCTACTACACCACATGCCATTATATTAAATCACATTAAAGACGATCTAAAAAAAGAAGGATATACCCTAAAAGTTACTGAATATACAGATTACGTTCAACCAAACAACGTTGTAGAAGACGGAGACTTTGATGCTAACTATTTCCAGCATACCCCTTATTTAGATTCATTCAATAAAGAACATAAGACACACCTAGTATCTGCTGGAAAGATTCATTATGAGCCATTTGGAATCTATGCAGGTACTAAGAAAGATTTAAAACAAATCTCTAAAGGTGATGTCATCGCTATTCCAAACGATACTACTAATGAAGCAAGAGCTTTATTATTACTTGCTAGTCAGGGCTTAATTACCTTAAAGAAAGATGCTGGCATCAACGCTACAATCAAGGATATTACTTCTAACCCTCACAATATTTCATTTAAAGAATTAGAAGCTGCTCAGATTTCTCGTATCAATAAAGAAGTTGCATTCGTTGTATTGAATGGTAACTATGCTCTAGATGCAGGCTACAACGCTGCTACAGATGCTCTTGCGTATGAAGATTCTTCTTCAACTGCTGCTTCTGTCTACGCTAACATCATCGCTGTTAAGAAAGGCAATGAAAAGAAAGCTAAGATCAAAGCACTTGTAAAAGCATTAAAGAGCGATTCATTAAAGAACTGGTTAAAGACTCGTTTCAAAGGTTCAGTTATCGCGTATGACGGTAAATAAAAATCGGATTATAAAATCCGATTTTTTTATACCACAAAATCATCTTTGACAGATGCTTTCAATTTATAACGACTCACTGAAACATTGTCACTATGCGTATATCCACACTCCTTTTCAGTTGGATAGACGTGTGCTGTAAATGTATAGAGACCATCATTAATAAAGATTTCCACAGAACTTGAATCAATAAAAATACGCATATTCTTTAAATCTTCATCTAGTGGAACATCCAATGTTTCAAAGACATGCTCATTGAATCTTTTATCCATATGAGATTTATCCACAGTTATTGTCTTTGTATTGGCATTATAGTCAATTGTAAAGCCACCTTCACCATTTTCTTTTGTAAACAGATGAAGAGAAGCATCTCCCTCATTAAAGTCTACAAGCATTTCCATCGCCTTGCTTAACTTACCTTCTTCTACATCACATTCCTCTCGCAATTGTTCAATAGCTTTCACTGGTGATTGTACAATACGATTTCCTTTAAGTCGAAGCTCTCTCGCAATTGTCATGCTGCCTTCATAGTCTTCTTCTTCAGTTGGATAATGGTTATCAGGAAGACCAATCCATGTAATCATGATTGCTTTTTTATCATCATTTACATTAGCAGCCATCTGTGCTGCATAGAAATCAAAGCCGTAATCAAGATAGCGATAATCTGTTTCTGGTGTAAATGTTAATGTATCATAATCCATCTTTCCGACAAGATAGACATTATGATTAGTACTGTTGCCTCTTCCTTCTAAAGTTGTATATTGAGGAGAGAAAACAAATACATCCTTGCCATCGATATTAGCGATACATGGACATTCCCACATACCCCCAAAGTGTTCATAGCCTGGTACTTTTAATTCACCTGCAAAGCTCCATCCTTCTAATAGAGAAGAAGACTTATAGATCAATGTTGTACCACGTTTATCTTCACTCATCGCTCCAATGAAAATAAAGTACATATCTTTTTCTTTAACGTAGACGACCTTAGGATCACGCTGATGTTCTGCATAATCATCACGAGGACCAAATAATGGGCTAGGCATTTTCTTTAATCCTTCTGGAGTATATTGTGCTACACATGTATAAGGTGTACGTACCCAATTTTCATCACGATGATTACCAGTATAGAATAAATACATGTCATCACCATAAGCAAATCCTGAACCTGAATGACAGCCTTTATTATCATAATCACAATCAGGAGCAAGACCAATACCTTCATTTTTCCAATGTACGAGATCAGTAGATGTCACATGATACCAGTATTTTAACCCGTGAACAGCCCCCCATGGTGTCCACTGATAAAACAAGTGCCATATGCCCTTATGATAAATAAAACCATTAGGATCACTTGATAAGCCTGAAACAGGCTGAATGTGATAACTCTGTCGATACACTGATGCAGCATTGCGCTTATGTACATCTACAATTTCTTCCTTGCTTTTAAGAACGCGATAACGCTCTTCTCTTGACCATTCTTTCATTGTATTCACCTCTCATAGTTTCATTATAAGATAAATACAAAATTGACCTCAATATCTCAACTGAAAATCAAAAAAATAAAAAACGCCTTTATAAAGGCGTTTTTCAATGGTTTGAGGCAAGTTTTTCAAAATTTGTAAACACTTACATTCAATGGAAATAAGATATCCTGAAGCGACGATAAAGCAAACTCTTGACAAGAAAAGATATATTTATTATAGAATCATAGGAAATTTATGTTCAGGATATCTTCAAGATATATTTTAACAAAGTAGTGTCATTGCTATGTCAAAATAGTGAATACTATTTTGTTTTAATGATATTTTTATTCATCATGTGTGTGATAAAGAAATATCCCCCATAAAAGAAAGTATAGATCAATACCATGATGAATGTACCATGAATCAGTGATTCATTACTGAAGATATCACCACCAAAGATAAGCGTTGTAAACTTAATACCTGCCACTGAATGAATGATTGCCAATAATAATGGTGTTAAGAATAAGAAGAGATTTTGAATAAATAATGAATGTGAAATATCTTTTGGATCAGTACCTATCTTCTTTAGAACTTGGTATCTCTCTTGTGAATCAAGAGTATGTGATAATGATTTTAAAGCTAGAATGGCGGCTGATGCTATTAAGAAAATGATACCTAAATACAAGCCGATGAATGTAACAATGACAATGGTGCTTACAGCATCGTTTTTACTTTGAATTTTAGTTGTTAAATCACTATAAGAAGTTGTATCTTTTCGTTTAGAATAGGCAGCTATAAACAATTTTTCAGCACGTTTTTTATTATCATCTTTATAATTACCGGATAAATTAATTTCAAAGGCTTTACGGTTTTCTAATACTTTATCAGGAACAATCACGTAGATAATCTGATTTATCGATCCCATAAACTTACCTTCTTTTGTTTTATCATATTTAGGAGTAAGACGATGACCATTGATATTTAATACTGATTTTTCTTTTAATCCTGCTTCAAATAATGCATTTTGCATTGTACTTGTATGGATGATCATATATTGATCATCTTTTAATTGATATTGTTTATCCTGATATAATTTAGATAATTTATTATATTCAGAGATTGTACAAGCAAACCATTTAGCATCATATTTAGCCGATGTATCAATCATAGATTTAAATTTTGGATAATGTTTACCTACAAATGTCTTTAAATTGAAATCCTGTTTAGTAAGTAGATATCTCTTTGTGACTTCATAGCTAGAAAACTCTTTAGTATAATCGTAGTTCTTCCCTTTTATAAATGATAATGTCTTATCAATATCATTTGTCGGAGTTTTAGGGGTAATACTATAAGAGATATCTACTGGATTTCTTTTTACAAAGTTGGAATTAAGAGAATCTCTAATAGTTAAGGCCGTAGAAAGAATACAGATTGTTAAAAATAACATGATACAGATAGTTGAGATACTTACGACCATTGTCCCTATTTGTGAAGATATCTGTTTAAATGTAAAGGCATTTAACTTCTTGTAATAACTCTTTGTACGACTAAAGATAATTACCGCAATAGTCGTTAAAGAGTAGAATATCATGAAAGTAGAGACAATACCTAAACCAATCGGAATAAGAATCATTTCCATATTTTTATCCAATAATTTAGTTAATTGTCCATAGTCAACCACATAATAATAAGCACGAGCTAATATACCTACTCCTAAGATGAAGATAATAACCGCAATAATTGGATTTTTAACAGGAATAGTTGTATTTTCTCTCTTATTTAACATTTCAATAATACGCATTCTAGAGATCATAATCATATTAAAGATCATGACAAGTACATACATGACTCCAAAGTAGAAAATGGATTTCCACATTGCACTTATTGAAAAGACAAATGTAAATTTGGTAAGATTCATTTCAAACACGTTCGCTAAAGCAATTCCTAATAACTGGGATAAACCAGCTCCTAAAAGAAGACCAGCACCAAGTGATACCAAACCAACTAGTAATGTTTCACAGAATAATAAACGTGATACATACCCTTTACCCATTCCCAAGATCTGGTATATTCCAAATTCTTTCTTTCTTCTTTTAATTAATAATTGATTAGCGTAAATAATTAAAGCTCCCAAAACAAATGAAACAAATAAACTTACTCCTGAAATAATCTGAATTAACAATTTAACAGTTTCTTTTTGTGAAGAACTAAGAATCATCATTGCACTTTGAGATTCTATCGCATTAAAGACATAGAAGATTGCGATTCCTAAAGTAACTGTAAAGAAGTAGATACCATAGTCCTTGATACTTTTCTTGATGTTTCTAAACGCTAGCTTAGAGATCATTTAAATCACCACCAAGCATTGTTTCCACATCAATAATCTTGTTAAAGAATGTTTTTCGATCATCATTTCCTTTATAGATTTCATGGAAAATCTTTCCATCTTTAATAAAGATAACCCTATTTGCATATGATGCTGAAAAGGCATCATGAGTAACCATTAAGATTGTTGCTTTATAATCCTTATTTAACATCAGCATCTTTTCAAGAAGGAAACGAGAAGATGTTGAATCAAGCGCTCCCGTTGGTTCATCTGCCAAGATAAGGGAAGGTGAAGTAATCAATGCTCTTGCAGCAGCTACACGCTGTTTTTGTCCACCACTCATTTCATGAGGATAGTTGTTAAGGACATCTTCAATATCAAGATCATGTGCCAACGATCTGATTCTATCTTTCATATCCTTTTCTTTTCTTTGAATAGATAATGCTAAAGCGATATTTTCATAAGCTGTCAATGTATCAATAAGATTAAAATCCTGGAAGATAAATCCTAGTTCTTCTCTTCTAAAATGAGAAAGCTGTTTAGATTTAAGGGTTGTAATATCCACACCTTTCACATAGATATGTCCACTTGTTACACGATCAATAGTAGAAATACAGTTAAGCAATGTAGTTTTACCAGAACCGCTGGCTCCCATAATAGCCACAAATTCACCCTGATCCACATTACATGAAAGATCATCAATAGCTTTTGTCATGCTTGATTTATTGCCATAATACTTTTCTACATTCTCAATTCTTAAAATATTCATATTTCTTTCCTCTCTTTCCTCTATAGCATACTTCATGTTCAATTCTCTGTCGTTTGTTCAATATGACTTATTGTGACAGATCTGTCACATTCTGTATGAGAATAAGACTATGAAAGATGGCATATCCCATCAGCATCTTTATAAACATCGAAAGATCCATCATAAATGAATAGCTCATTATCACAAATAGAACACTTGTCACTCCAAGAAAGATCACAAGTTCCATAAAGGATTCAAGACAGATTAATCTTAATCCATACCATCCAATATACTCTTCTCTTTTTTCATTGATTCTCATGTGATTAATAATCAATAGTGCACTTGCACAAACGATAAGAAGAATGATGGTAAAGATGAACATCAAAGATAAAAGCTTCTCCATCTTAAGATGCATTCCTCTTTCTTTTATATGATAGACAGTATAAAACATCGGTAATAGTGTCATCACGAAAAATGTCATCATATAAACAAGTGCACCGCTCTTTAATTGTTCTAAAGCATTACTAAATGCCTTGTTCCATATAGACTCCTTCATAGCTCTCCTCCTGTTATTATCATAGAGAAGAAGATTATTTTTGTCGTTTATTAAAAGTGACAAAACATTACAGTTTTGTCACATAGTATTTTTCTTTATAGAATATCAATGTCACCTTGGTATACTCTCCTTCTTTAGAGTCTATCGTAAGACCATGATGTAAAGCATCGCATAGTCTTTTAGTAATAAATAAGCCCATACCGGTAGATTTTTCTTCTTCATGACCATTGAATCCCGTATAGGATTTCTTGAAGACCTGAGGCAAATCTGAAGCACGTATACCTATGCCATTATCGTAGATGGAAAGTACAACCTTATCTTCATCTTCTGTCGCACTAAAACGAAGAAGAGGGTTTTCTTTATGATACTTCATCGCATTAGAGACAATCTGATTTAAAATGAATTCCAACCATTTTGAATCAGATTTCACTTTGCACTCAAGATGATCAGTTTCAATAGTAAAATGATGCATCAGCAGTTCATCTTTATTATGCATTAAGACATGATTGATGCACTGATCTAATTGATGCTCTTTAATAAGATAATCCTGAGAAGCAGATTGACTACGAATATAATAAAGAACCTGCTCAGTATAATTTTCAATACGCTTAAGCTGATTCAAGGCTTTATTGTTTTTATCCTTATGCAACATTAAAGATAAAGCAGAAATCGGTGTTTTTACTTCATGAATCCACATTTCAATATATTCCTTGAAATGATTTGTTTCACTTTGGTACTCATAGATCTTCTCATTCATAGATTTGGTTATTTCATATAAGGCATCATGCATTATCTCTCCTTCATAAAAAGAAGGACGATCCAATGTCTCAATAATCAAATATTTCTCTTTCATCTTTAAATGATGATCTAATTGTCTATAAAAAGAGACTTTTCTCATATAATCATAAGTGAAGATAATAATACTAAATATGATAGTTAAGATGATCTGAGCATATAGAAAAGCTTTTTCAATATGAAAAGCTTTTCCCATTAAATACTGAATGATGATAAAAACAACAATAAGAAAAATATGTTTTTTGTGGTCTGCTAAATATTTCATGAGAGAATATACCCCTGTCCTTTTCTTGTCATGATAACATCATCATATCCAAAGTCTGATAGTTTTCCTCTTAATCTTGAAATATTGACAGTTAAGGCATTATCACTGATATATTCCTTATTGTCCCATAGTTCTGTCATAAGATCATCTCTAGTGACAATCTCATCAATATGAGTAAGAAGAAAATGAAAGATGATCATCTCATTTTTAGTAAGAACAACTTCCTGTTCACTATTCTTTAATGTTCCTTTAGCAAAATCTACTTCTAGATCACGATAGTGAGACAATTGACTATTAGATGGTGAAAGACGCTTCAATACGGCCTGTATTCTCAGCAGCAACAATGTTGGATTATAAGGCTTGGTAATATAATCATCTGCGCCATAGCTCATTGAAAGCACCTCATCTATCTCGTTGCTTTTACTTGTCACCATGATAACTGGCATATCCGATTCTTTTCTTAACTCCCTCAGCAGCATTTCTCCATTCATATAAGGAATCTGTATATCTAAAAGCAATAGATCCGCATTAGCATTGAGTATCTGTTTTTTTATTTGAGTAAAATCTTCAACACATTCTACTTCATATCCTGCACCTTCTAGAAGAATCTTTATTTCTTCTCTAATAGAGGCATCATCTTCTACAATTATGATTTTCATAGGCTTTCTCCTTTTTTCCTATTATACCAATAATATCATTTATCACAACTTTCATATAACATAGAATATAAAAAGAAACTATTTCCTTGGAAATAGTTTCTTTACTTATTATTTAACTTTCACTTTCTTGATAGAAGAGAATGTTCCTTTCTGCTTACCTACTACAGTTCTTACTTTTACTTCATAAGTCTTTCTAGACTTAAGTTTCTTAATAGTCAATGAAGTACGAGAAACTTTCTTGTAGCTCCATTTCTTTGTACCTTTCTTGCGGTAAGCCACTTCATAAGTTTTCACATTCTTTATTTTCTTCCATGAAAGCTTGATAGATTTCTTCTTTGCCTTTGCTTTAGAAATCTTTACTTTTTCTAATCTTGCATCTTTGATATAGACCTTAATGCTTACAGTCAACTGACGTGCTTTTCCCACTACAATGTAAGTGCCAGGCTTTTTCACATTGACCTTAGAAACATCCCATGTTACTGGTACGTTTTCTTCAGTAATTAAGTTATCACTGCCGGCAAGTTTTACTGTCTTAGGAAGAAGTTTCTTGATTTCATCAAGTGATGCATTAGCACGTGGATGTATTCCATCAGCATCCAATACAATACGATCAGGAGTTTCATAGATATAGTATTCAGAAATACGTAGTGTACCTACATTAAAGCCGATTCCTACATAGCCGTTGGCATAGAAGTGATCATTTGATACTTGTGTATCAATGGCTTTTTTACCATTGATATAGATCATTAAGTGATGATCACGTACAGAAATCTTAACAAGATCATTACGTGTTACACTTGCTTTGCCATTGGCAATAACAGCGTTATCTTTAGTATCTTTTACTACAATGTTTCCTGAAGCATCAATAGTAACTTTCCAAGCGCCACCTTTGCCCTTCTTCTGTGATTTTACGATAAACGATACTTCTTCAGCATCTTTCCAGTTGGCTTTAACCTGATAATCGAAATCTTTGTTTCTGATGTATTCACTATAAAGAGTAGATTCTCCATCTTCATATTCACCTACATACTGATCTCCATCGATATACCATTTACCTTCATCTGGTTCAAAGACATTGACATTTGTCTTTAAGTTATTTTCCTTAATATCAATTGTGATTTCTTTAGAATAGCTTGGATCAGCTTTTGCATAGACTCTAACTTTAGCTTTGCCTTTCTTTAGACAAGTAATAGTCGCTTTTGTACCTTCCTGCTTAATCTTAATAAGATCCTTGCCTTCTACTGCTTCATAGACTACATCCTGTTTAATATCTTCAGGTGATAAGTCAGTATTTACTTCATAAGACTGATTAACATATCCATCAATATGATCAGTGTCACATTCAATACCATTTGGCTTTGTAAGTGTCTGCTTATTTGTCCAGATAGACTTAAGTGGAGTCACTTTCACATTACCAATCGCATTCTTATCACTATAAATCTGTAACCCATTGCTCTTAGATCCAGGGAAAATCTGCATTGCGCCTTCTACTGTATAGTCATTATTGAAGACTTCGACACTGCTTCTATCGACATAGATTTCAAGGTCAACACTGCCATCTTTATTCTTTTTCACTTTATGTGATACTTTATTCATATCACCATTGACAATAACACCAGAGCTACTACGATCGATAGTTAATGTTTCTGTATCAAAATTATAAGTTACAAGTGTACCTTCCTTATCGCTTGCACGTACTTTAAATGTCACTTCTTTACTGTCTTTAGGATCAACGTGAGCATTGATCACATAACTGCTTGATCTAAAATCATTGAAGGCTGTATTCTTTTTCGTTAATTTAACATCCTTGTATTCTTTTGTTTCTTCTTTTAGATCATCATATTCCTTGATTGGTGTTTGTGTTAATTCATAGCTATCCCCTGTTTTCTTGATACCCATCTTTAATGCCAAATTGAATGTTCCATTAAAGACACTGTTGCCGTTCTTATCTGGAATAGAATTACAGAAGCCACCTTCCCAAGTGTTCATCCAGTTTACTGCGATAACGTTATCTACAACTGATTTATTATAGCTATTGCCTGAACCAAATTCACCAGTGTAGTATGTCATAGCGGCATATGAATCATAACCGAAGTTCATGATACCATCATTATTTTCATTGCCCATTCCTTCTCCGTTCTCACTTGCATATTGAGATAATGGGACAAATTTGTATTTACCATCGACTTTCTTGAAGTCACCAATCTTATATTTTCTACCACCACGTGAGAATACCCATTTTACTTCACCGGTATCTTTGCCATTTTCATCTCTGACAACGACTGGGAATAAGTCTGGACATTCAGTATGACAGTCTTTATAAGCTGATTCCTGATTCCAATGTACTAAATCATCTGATGAATAGATTCTTAATGGTCCACCAGCGACTACCATAAACCATTTATTATCATAACGGAAGACTTTAGGATCTCTGAACGCTGAAGTCTTAAGTGAATCTTCTTTCCAATGAATAAGTACTTTTCCTTTTTCATACTTATGGAATGTTTTTCCATCTAAGCTGTAAGCTCCAATGATCTTCTGATCATCATTGCCATTATTACCATTAGCTGTAATTAAGAATACAAGACCTTCTTCTCCTTCTTTAAAGATATCTGGAGCTGTCTCATGATTGGCAATGACTGCACATCCTGAATACATTGTTCCATATTCATCTGGATAGAAGGCAATTGGATGTTCTTCCCAATGAATACCATCCTTGCTTGTGGCATGCATCCAATGCATTGGACCCCATTTATCTCCATCATAGTACTGATGGAACAAATGCCATTCTCCCTTGAAGTAGACCATACCATTAGGGTCATTAGCCCATCCATCTTTAATTGAATAATGGAACTGACCACGCCATTTTTCATTATAGTATGTTTCATCTTTCTGACAGCGATGTAATCTTAGACGATATACAACTTCAGCTGAACCATTTGTAGCTTTTAAAGTATAAGTCTGCATATCTTTAGTGATAGGTAGACCTTCTGAATAATCTACTGGGTTTCCTTCTTCATTATACGCTGTAACTGTTGTACCCTCGTTCTTATCTAAATCAAGTTTAACTGCATGAGTATCATGCTTAACATTAGCGATATAGACATACTGTCCTTTTTGGAAGAGGATATCTTTATCGATACCACCATCAACCGCATTAAGTTTAATGCCATTTAATTGTGGAGAATTATCATCAGTAATTGTGGCATACTTGATATTACTGTAAGTAACATCGGATTCCCAGGTAAGTAAACCTAGCTTACCTTCTGTCAATGAATCATCCTGTCCCCAATGACCATTGCTCATTGTATAATCGGCAGAATTAAGGACAAGCTGATTATCTACATAATAGACAATGTGATTATCTATAGCGACAACTTTTAAATGATATGTATTGCTGTCTTTTAATTTCACATTTACACTTGGTCCTAAATCAGCAGCATCTCCAAACTTAAAGACACGAATACTACCGTTTTCTCCATTTAGATTAGCTACATAAGAATATTCACCATGAGCTCTAAATACCAATGAAGCAGCACCTTTTTTCTCATTGAATTTAACATCTGCTTCATAGACAAAGTTCTTGGCTTCAGTATTGCTGTAAAGGAATTTATCACCACTACCATGGCCTCTAATTCCTCCATCTACTTTTTCATAATCATCATTAAGCTCATCAAACTGCAATTCCGTACTCTTTAAACCTGCCTGTTTCATTACCTGCTGATATGAATAGCTAGGTAGAGTACGAGCATAAGCGGGGATTGTACTTGTAAAAATCATCGTTGCCCCAACAAACGACGCAAAAATCTTACTCCCTTTCATCTTTTTCCTCCTATTGATTTGATACCAATATTTTATAAAAAAGAATAATTTCATACTATTCACAAATGTCATCAATGGTAATTAACATATATAATTCAATAATATTGATTTGTAAGTCATTTTCATTAAAACACAAAAAAACCTACTTAATTATAAGTAGGTTTAATGTATATGATGGTGCGGGCGACAGGACTTGAACCTGCACGCCGAAGCACTAGATCCTAAGTCTAGCGTGTCTGCCAATTTCACCACGCCCGCATATAAAAAAAATGGTGGGGGCTAACGGGCTCGAA
The DNA here is from genome assembly GCF_017934775.1 of Kandleria sp. Lineage (NCBI taxonomy): Bacteria > Bacillati > Bacillota > Erysipelotrichia > Erysipelotrichales > Coprobacillaceae > Kandleria > Kandleria sp. The sequence continues at coordinate 16,487 of NZ_JAGBIX010000037.1, forward strand.
CCGCTGACCCTCTGCTTGTAAGGCAGATGCTCTCCCAACTGAGCTAAGCCCCCAATAAAAAAACACCGTTACCAGTGTAATAAGATGGTGCGGGTGACAGGACTTGAACCTGCACGCCGAAGCACTAGATCCTAAGTCTAGCGTGTCTGCCAATTTCACCACACCCGCACTAAGAATGGTGACTCGCAGGAGATTCGAACTCCTGACCCTCTGATTAAAAGTCAGATGCTCTACCAACTGAGCTAGCGAGTCATAAATGGTGCCGGCTATAGGACTTGAACCCACAACCTACTGATTACAAGTCAGTTGCTCTACCAATTGAGCTAAGCCGGCTTATAAATGGTGGGGGCTAACGGGCTCGAACCGCTGACCCT
>NZ_JAGBIX010000038.1:0-4234 GCF_017934775.1 Kandleria sp.
AAACCATTTAACAGCCTTCTTGTAATTCCGAAATCGATTAATTCGATTATTCCTCCTACTCCCCAACTTTATAGAGCGTGAAAGCCCTTCCCCTTTACGATAGTATTCTGCTAATTGATATTCTGATAATGAGTCTTTCGAGTCAGCTTGTTTCAAAAGCTGAAGCATATTAATAATGCCCGATTCGACATCTTCTCCATTTTCTTTCGCTTTTTGAAACCATTCCATTGCTTTTGTGGTATTTCGTTGACATCCTACACCATCAAAATAGAAATAGCCAAGATTATTCATCGCTTTAGGATTATCTCTAAGAGCAGATTCCATAATTAATTGAAATGCTTTGTTTTCATCTTTTTCCACACCAAGGCCTCTCACATATTTCATTCCTAAGTTGTTCATCGCTTCCGCGTTTCCCTGTTTACATGCCAGTTGATACCATTTCACAGCCAATTTATAATTTTGTGGAACCCCAATGCCATATTCATAATCAACCCCTACATAGAATTGTGCTTCAGCAAATCCATAATAGGCGACTAATTTGTACTGATAAAAGGCCATAGTCTCATCTTTCTCCACATAATATCCATTATCGTAGAACTCGCCAACCATAAAACCAGCTTCCAATTCACCATTTGTGGCAGCTTTCACGAACCACTCAAAAGCAATTTCATCATCATGGCCTTCATAATCATCATCGTGATACAAATAACCCAAAGATGTCATTGCATACACATATCCCATTTCTGCTGCTTTTTCAAGAAGAGTACGACCTATCTCATAATTCTGTTTGACACCCTCTCCATTGCAGTAATCACACCCGAGGTTGGCAATATCTTCTGGGGTATTGAAGCTATCAGGATGCATCCCTTTTATGACTTCCAAATCGATAGTTTCTTTCTTTGCCATAATAATGTTCTTAATTGTTATAATACATTTTCTGGCTGCAAAGATAAAAAGAGAGGCAGACATTTTGTGTCCGCCTCCACATTAATAATGAAAAAAACTATTCTTCACCTTTTTCTAAGATATCTAATCTATGCATTATAGAATCAATATCTTTTGAGTGTTGTATAATAGCCTTTTCATGAGCCAATAATCCGTCTTTTTGTTTCTCTACTCTTGAATAGATGTCCTCTTTTTGTTTTAATTCTGCTAACAATTTAATGAGTTCATTCTTTCCAATGTTGTCAAGTTTCGCATTCGGATCATTTATTTTTGCTTCAATTTTAGCTATTAATGTACGAATAGAATCAATATTAGAAACACCTAATGCCAGAATATCTTTAGTCACTCTTGCAACTCTGTGAAGGTATATCAACTGCGCCATAAGTGCTGTTACTTGTGTCTCTCCAGCTTCAGCTAACTTAATAACCGCTTTCTGTAATGATTCTATAGCATCTTTATTGCCGGAAAAAATACTGGCTTTTATTTGTTTAGCCTCATCGCTTTTTGCGTAGGCTTCTTTAGCATTTTCAATTGCAAGAATAATTTGTTGCTCAATCTGGCTGATATCGTCACAATTCTTAATTAACGATGATGATACGGATTGTTCTTTTTCCTCTTTGTATCTTTCTAAGTTGCAAATGATATTATCAAACTCTTTGCTAACGGCATTGTCTCGTTCGACTTGTATCTCTTTCTTCTCCTTTCTATTCTTGTAGTTTTCGTTAAATATATCTGCTATTTGTATTAATGATAATGAATTATATATATATTTCAAATCCACAATTTCATCCACATTTATGGTTGTACCACATACAGCGTTTACTTCTCCAATAAAATTTGAGAAATCGACTTTATGATCTAGATATTGAAAAAAATCCGAATCTAAAGAGCAATCTTCAAAATACTTTTTAGCTATTTCGAATAATATATCTTTTATCATATCATTAAATATTTGGATCCATGTATTTTATACGCATATATATAATCATTAATGTACATGGAAATGTCACCCTATATGCTGGCCCTTGAAGTCCGACAACGGGATATGTAATTCCATGAATAACTTTATTAAAAAAACCTAAGGAATTACGTGATGAAGCTGATTTTGATTGGTTAAAGATGTCTAGTAACCAACCTTTGTAATCTTTACTTGTTGTAAGCGCTTCAACTTCTTTCATTATCAGGGGCATGGTTTTTAATCGTAGATTTTGCCTTGACATTGCATAATCAATTAGACAGTCAAGCTTTTCTTCTATTGTACAGTTTCCATAAGAATAATACTCAGAAGAGGTCTCGTCCGAGTTTCCACACCATTTTTCAAAAAGATTATTTATTTCCTCTTCTTGTAGTTCAGTAAGATATTTTTCCATAATAAACATGATCAGATTTCTCTCAATCATCATTATAGGCATTTTTTCTGAATAAAACACATATAACCGTTCACAAATATCTGTAAGAATTGTTTTGTAAGACACTCCATGTCTTCTTATTGTATTAACAACTGTTGACCCCCCGTATTTCTCAAACTCATCAATCAAAACATCAACGGCATTTACAAGTCGGTCCTTATTATCGTTATATGTTTTGTTCTTTGTAAGTTCTTGAGTTGGACGGTCTTTCTTGTCATTTCCGTAACGCAAACAATCTGCAAACATCTTAAGATCTGGTTGTTTGCATTTCTTAAGAAAGTCCAAACTCTCATTATTTGATTTATCTTCCATGATTTTTAATATTTTAATATATTCATTATTTCTTGTATCTCTTCCTGATTACTGGTTTCTGAGATTATGTTTTCTGCAATAGTATCAGAAGCCAAATGTATCTCATTTATTGTTTTATATGCATTAGAAATTTGATAAAAAGCATAATTCTCAAGTTCATTAACCGCAACAGCAGCATCTCTCAACAAAGACCACTCTCCTGCGCAAAGATAAAAGTACTTTGCTTCGTGGAGTGAAATTATGTCATTTAATAGCGTAATCTGCCGATTACGGGTTTTATACTCATTTATCTCACTGCATATTTCATCTGTTATAGCGAATAGGAACCTTCCTGATTCCACAAAATTCAATCTTAATAAAAGTCCCCCAGCAAATGCTACAGGATCGCCTCCGGATTTTATTGCGGCCCTAATTCCCGCATCAGCAACATCTATAACAAAGAAAGTTGCTGAAGATATTGTTATCATTCTAGTTATAGTCCTGTTTTTAAAAGGAAGAGTTCTATCCCAATTAGTATTTTTGATTATATCATTGATAGAACTTGGATCGATTAACTTTATTTCCCGAATAAGTCTTCTAACAAAATAACATAATCTTACCAAACATTCATTTATAATAACGGGAACTGCTTGTCTGCCGAGCTCATATGACACACCAATTTCTGCACGTAAATCAAACTTTATTACACTGTCTGGTATTATTCTATTATTTTCATCTCTTTTAGCCAAAAGAGTGCCATTAAATAATTTGGAAACCCAATAGGCAAAGCCTCTACAATTTTCTTCGTGTGAGAAGATAGGTAATGATGATAATTCTTTAAGCAGTGAGACAAATGGTCCTGGCAATCCGGTTCCGTATTTTCCATATGTTATAGAACTACTAGATCCTGCCATATCACTAACCATATGGAACAGCCAATTAATGAAACCTATTGATATCTTTGAAAAAATATTGTCGCCTATTAGTTCAGTACTGGGTACGTCTTCTACTATAAATGCTCCCACAGAATTAGTACCATAAACTTTTCCTGTAAATTGGGTTAACAATGAAAACATCAATCCCAATGGAGTTGGATGATGAGAAAAATCTTTTAGGTGGTGTGTCGCCCCTCCGCCAAATATATTTGTAGCACTATCAGCAGGAATAGGGTATTTCTTCTCAAGAAATCTAACTGCGCCATCTAGCTTATCTCCTTCATATCCCTTCATTTTAGCTACTGATAATACAAAATTGTCAACTCGATCTTTACCCCATTGAGTACCTCTGTCTAAAGAAAAATCTCCAACAAATAAAATATCGATTAACCCTGACAATATGCCTGAAGACACTGCCAGTATATAATCAATAGAATCTGCATTACTTGTGTATTTCTCTATTTGACTCTCAACTTCATCTAAGCTGATGTTTTTTTGAATGAGAGTAAAATCAATATTTCGTATTTTCTGTGCAAATAGAGTACTTTCTCTAATATTGCTATCAGAGACGAATTCATAAGGTTTTATCTCATATATAACATCAAGATTACCTTCTTGGGTTTTAAGAGATACTAGTGAATTCATACTTTAATC
>NZ_JAGBIX010000039.1:0-10873 GCF_017934775.1 Kandleria sp.
GTTTTGTATCTGTTCAAAATAACACAACTCTAAAACATTCAGCATTACGAACTATTTTAAGATTTTGTTTTGTATCTGTTCAAAATAACACAACTCTAAAACCTCAAATTAGGGTTTAGAGTCTATTCGCTCAACGACTGCTAGTCATCTTGAACAAAATCTTCATTGAAATCATTATCAATGATAAAAGTCTTAAAGTATGTGTTTTCGAGATTTCTATAAGAATTCTCGATAAATAATATATTAATATGCTTATAATTCTTGTATTTACATAACTCTTCAAGTTGATGATCATCAAAGTAATTAAAGCAATTACACAACACAATAATTATACCTTGATTCAATTCAGAAACAAGTTCTAAGTAATTCATCAATAAATCAAATGTAGAAGAAATAGACTCCTGAGTAAATTTCACATTAAGGGATTTTAAATACTGATTAACTAATAAATCATCATTGTATTCAAAATCAAGATTCAAATTATATAGTTCATCTACTAATAATCCATTAATCTTTTCTATATATCTCTTATAACTAAAATCTTTATCTTCATCATGTAGAATTAACTTCTCAATATATTTATAAAGAGATGTAAGCATTGTTTTAGAATTAAGATTAATATTAGTAGGATTAATGATTACATCCATCTCTGAAGGAAGAACGTAGTCTTCTTTATCATTAAGAAGAAGTATTTCATTAGTCTTTAATTTATTATTTACAATACCATTTAGTAGAAATAAAATCTTAGAAAATAATTTATGATCTTCAATAATCAATCTTGTATTCGTACAATCATCAAAGATGATATCATTCTCAAATCCAGCTATACGTAATATCATAATATAATCATTCTTTCTTCTGAATCTTCAATGATGCTTTGCTTTTCACCTACAAGATATTCAATCTTAGAAAACTGTTTTTCAGTTATGACTAGTATCTCCACATCACCTTTCTTGGGTGCATGTGCCTTTAGTCTTGCTTTTACACCATTAACTACTGACATATTCAAAGCAAGTTTACAATACACACTTTCTTGCATCATTACAAAGCCATCATTTACTAAAAACTTATGAAATGTCCTATATGCCTTTTGATCTATATATGTCGTTGAAGGTAAATCAAACAATACAATTACTCTCATGTATCTATAGCTCATACTCAATGAATTTTAACTCATTGAGATTATGCTTCTTGATTGCCTGAAATACACTCTTTACATATATAGCTATGGCATTAGACACATATTGTTTACTTCTATTAATTACAACCTGTTGATTTAATACATCTATAAGTTTTATTTTCATAGCTCCATCAAATCCTTCATCAATATTATCTCTAACAATTTTATCTATTAATGGTCTAAATGGTTCCATTAAATCAGACGATAAATTATATGGGTTAAACTCATTTCGATGTTTTATTCCTAATTGTGTAAGATAACCATAAGCAACAATATCTCTATTAAATTGTGACAGAAGAACCGTATATCCATAATTAAGTGCTGCATTTAAATCACTGCCATCATCTCTTTTAAATGACATTCCAAATAATGTATCAAAATATACTTTAGCTGCATGACCTTCTCTATTTGTTTCATCATTGCGTTGAAGTTCTTCTATATAAACATCTAACTTATCTGCATTCTTTTCACCATAATGCTTTAGAATAATTGCTTGATTATGAATCTTCTCTTTAATAATTCTTGTCCATACATCAACCGCAAATTCCTTATCCCAATACAGCTGTTCATTTATTCTCTTACTTGAATTATGACATCCATAATATGGCATAATTTCTCCTGCAGGACTTCTTGTTTCATCACAAAATATAATTTTTATTTTTCTTTTGATTAGCTCATTAATCAAATAAGAAGTAATCACAACGGCTGTACTGTTGACAATAACCGTATTTATCTCAGATAAATGAATTCTACGGATATTGTCATTTCGTACAACCAAATAATCATTCTTATATGTTAATTTTGCTTTACTATCAATAACTACTATTCTCCAGCTCATAACTTATATTTCTTTGAATACATTCCTGTTGGAGAATCTGCGATGAAGGAAATATCATCTAACGAAATATTTCGTCCATGCAATCTTCCTACCATAGAACTAATATTAAAATCATCATACTTTAATTTCCCAAATGCAGAATTACAATGAAGTGTAACTAATATTTGTCTGATAATATCACATTTCTCTTCTATTGAAACAGATTCAAATTGTTCATGTTTCTCTTCGAATTTCTTTACTAAATTTTTTCTATATTCTGGATAATATAGTTCCATCTTGTTAATTAGCAATCTATACAAATCAATTATTTTCTCACTATCAAGATTATCGTAGTTCTTATATTTCATTACTTTGTATATCTCACAAACTAATTTAGTCTCTGATTCATTTAATATTAATTGTTTTGCATTAATAATTTCAGTAGGCGCAACAATATAATATAATCCACCATCTTTCTCAATAAGCTGATTCTTTAGAATTTCTTTACCAATTTGTACTTCTTCTAAGTCTTCTGCTTGCTTAAGATAGTTAATCTTTGTTTCTTCATCTGCATTCTTATACATTAGAGGAATACCAGTAAGTTTATTAACATCTATTACCTTCTTCCCCTTCTTCTTTTTACCCTTAATTGCAACAATAAATGAATTTACACCACTAAAACCACCATATTTATTCACATTACTACGATACTTATTAACAGGTACAGTAGCCAATGTATTGTCTTTATCTGAATTAGTATCATTAGGTAAAACCGTAACATTAAAGAATGTACCATTATTTTCTTCTAACTTCTTTGTCACAAAGCAATCCTTATAGTAGAAACATTTCTTAATACGACTAATCCATTCAGGATCCCATACAACTTCTCCAGTATCTTTATCCGCATAAAGATTTCTCATACTGTTTAGAATAAATCCATCTTTATTCTTCTTAAACTCTTTATCTTTATTCTTATTATTTCTAAATATCTTCTGATATTCACCATAAATATATTTAGCATCTAACCCACTAAATCTATGCCCAATATATGCACCAATAACAGTTGCAATATAAGCATCATGCGCATGATGGAAATCATTAATATCTCTATTCTTATAGATATTATAACGTTCTCTAAACGCATGAGATAAATCTGCTCTAACAGTTACAACTTGTGTATTTTCATAGTGATTATCAATAATCTGAGCTACATGTTTAGTAATCTGTCTTGTTTCTACAATCTGTCTATTAATAAAACGTTCTTTATCTTTATCACTATATTCAGACTTAATCAATGAATAGAACTTCTTAGGACTAATAATCTTATTCTCATACAATTTATTCCAGAAACCAAACATCTTATTTCTAATCATTTCAGGAATTACTAGATCATCCAATTTTCTCTGATTTTCACTTGATAATACTAAAACCTTATTATCAATACTGTCATCCTTTAATAAAGACTGAGGTACAATATGATCCACCTGATATGTATCTAATCTATCAATATCCAATGGTTTACCTGTATACATACATTTACCCATCTGAGTATAATAAAGCTTTAATCTTTCCGATCTTATCTTAGATTTTGCATCTTCGCCTTTAAGATGTTTATTTGCTTCTTTCTCTGTTTCATCTTCAAAATCATAATCTTTATAAAGCTTCAACATCTGATTAACAAATGAATCTTTTCTTTCTTTTTCATCTTCATTTCTTGCAAATTCAATATACACATGAGCTGGCTCATGTTTCATAATCTTCTTAATTTCATCTACAATCAATAAGGCTTGCCAAATGCCTCTCTTAATGGCAGGTGAACCTGCTAACTCCTGAACTTCAGCATAGCTGAATTTACCAGATACACTTGTACTGTTTGCATCATCAATAGTCTTCTTGAAGCCAAGTTTCTCATCATTGATAACCTGCATCAAATTCATATTTGTGCGTTCCATTACTTCTAAAACTGTTTCTGGTGTTCTTGTACTATCTTTATATTTTGTCACGATTCCTGATAATAACTTCTTAGATAATCTTGACCATCCACTATATTTTAATTTGAGAATCTTCTTAATCTTTTCTTCATCTAAGTCATATTCTTTTTTTAATCTTCTTCTCAAGATTTTCTTATCTTCAAATACAGTTACATCATAGATAATCTTTTCAATGAAATCATAGTTAGATTCATTAATTTCTCCAAAAATCTTAGTGAAATCGATCCATGGAGTTAATGATGTTGAACAAGCATTTTCTTTTTGGAAACCTTCAATCTTAATATCATCCGTATTACTAAAATACTGATTCTTAACTAACCATTTCTTCATTGCATTAGCTGAAATAGATTTATGATCCATAAATAATGTATGAAGCATCTTATCTTTCATATCACGTTTAATAAGATGATCATTAATTCTTAATTTATTAATTTCATTAAGAACTTCATACTTACTCACTGTTAAAGAATTCTTTGCCATAACTGGTTCATCAGGGAAGTATGTACAGAAGTTTCTCATTCTTTTAATAAATTCATCAGCAGTTTTATCTACATCTACTATTTCATTCGCATTCCAAGGGAGAATTCTTTCATTTTCTTTTCCTTCTTTTTTAATAATCCAATCAAATTGTCTGTCTTTAGTTATATTAAGTGGACCAAAATAATAAGGAATTCTAAAAGTAAGAATAGATCTAATCTTATCTTCATTATCTTTTAAATCAGAGTAATAAACTGATTGATTCTCTAAGATTTTATTTAATTCATCCAGCTGCATCTGATAAGGAACAGCACCATTTGTACGTGAATTTTGTTTTAACATGAAAGATTCTAATTCAATCTTATTAAGAATTGTCTTTACATCAGGATCATCAATCTTCTCAATCAGTTTCTTAATATACTTGTAGAATTCATCTACCGGTGTCTTTGATGGATGATTAATGTAGTTACAATAGTTATTCTTCTTACTCTTTTCATCTCTAAAGACTTCAAAATATTTCTTAGGTAAATACTTACGAATAACATCTTTTAATAACTTTAAATCATTCTTGTGATCCTCATATCTCTGTATCATAGCTGCAGAAATAGATGGTTCAGATGTGTGTGCTGAACCTAGTATATTTTGTAACTCTACCCAACTGTAGATATCATGTAATAAATCAATGAATTCTACACAATCACCTAATAATGGTTGTTTTTCTACAAAGGCATCATCAAAAGTGGCATCACTGAATTTAAAGGAAATATCCTTTTCATCCTCATCATGTAAATCTGCTTCCTTTAACATTTTTGTAACATTAAATTTATTTCCTGCCAAAGCAGCACAAAGTTCTTTATAAGCAGCTTTATTATCTTTAGTAGTATCAAACAACGCAAATGCTTTATCAGCTTTATGTTTCTTTGACAGTGGTTCCTTCAATACATTAAGTATTTCATCAATTTTCTTTCTATCTTCTACATATTCAAACAGATTAATTTCATTAAATTGTCTTAAAACATCAATCATCTTATCTTCAATATTAGAAACATCCATAGAGAACTTCTGTCCTTCATATAAGAAATTTCCTCTATATTTCACAATATGATGTAAAGCAAGATAAATTAATCTTGGATCTTCTTTCTCTTTTGATTCACATAAGTGTTTTCTTAAATGATAAATAGTAGGATATTTATCATAGTAAGTCTTATCATTAAAATCTTTATCTATAAACAAATTGTAATTTGAATGATAATTTTCTTTTAGATAATCTTTCTTATCTTCCTGATCAAGAAATGATACATTCGCAAGTCTAATGAAGAATGTTGGATCCACATCCAATACCATATCCTCCATAATTCCTCTTAACAATCTAATACGTTCTCTTCTCTTATTGTAACGTCTTCTTGTAGAACGACTTGATCTTCTTTCTACAGCTGTATTCGCCTGTGTAAATAAACGTGAGCCCCACATATGTTTCCCATGTCTTTTTAATAGATTATAATGCTCATCTACTACAGCCCATCCTACAGATGCATCTCCAATATCTAATCCAATATTATAAATTTTATTATTATTTTGACTCATATCTTGACATCCTCCCCACAATAAACTATTCTAATAGTGACCTAAAACTAAAGTTTTGGTCTGTTCAAAATAACACAACGAGTTAAAATAAAGCTTATGCTTAAATGCTGGTTATCCAGTTGTCATTTAGATGACGTGCATCACTTCGGTGATGCTTTTTCTTTATAATTATAATCCTTTTTCCTTTTTATATGTACTAAACAAAGGTATATACAAAATTTTTTTCATCTTAACCATTCACACATTATTGTTGATATAGAAATGTCATTCACACTTTCTGTGAATAACGTTTCTATATTTTTTTATTTTCACAATAAATGTGAATAAAAAAATCACTCCCTTAAGAGTGATTAAATTAAGCATAGGCTCTATCAGCACCATAAACAGCTTGATCATATGTAAATCCTTCAAACTCCAATTGGTTAATTAATTCATCTCCAGAAAATGACATAACTGACAAATAATTCTTTGCACTTTTATAAGCTTGTTCATACCAATTAGCACCACAATGATCTACTGCATATTGCGCATCTTCATCACTGAACCCTTCAAAAGTTAACTGTTTTTTTAGTCCTTCCTTTGAAAAATTCATCCAAGATAAATAATTTTTAGCTGTTCCTAACGCATTTCTTTGACCAGAAGTTAATCTTTTTTTTGCTACTTTCTTAACAGTAACCTTACATTTTAAAGATTTCTTACCAACCTTAGCAATAATAGTAGATTTACCAGCCTTTAAACCAGTAACTTTACCTTTTTTATTAACTTTAGCTACTTTCTTATTAGAAGATTTCCATTTAATCTTCTTTTTAACTCCTTTTACTTTTAATGTAACTGCTTGTCCTACATAAATTGTAGCTTTCTTCTTATTAAGCTTCATTCCTGCAGCATTAACTGGAACAGTTAATGCCATTACAGTAGCTAAAATAACCAGAAATCTACTTATTATTTCCTTCATAATACGTCCTCCTTAGATACTAATTATTATAGTTATTCTTATTCACAATTTGGTATGCTCTCAGCATACTCATGCACATATGAGGTGATTACTGTTTTTATATTCACAATTATTGTGAATATAAAAAAGACTGAATCACATACTGTGTTTCAGTCTTTTCATATTAAAGTCTATTTACACCATAGACAGCCTGATCATTAGTAAATTTAATATAAACCAATTGTTCAATCAGATCATTTCTAGAATACCCATATTTAGCATATTCTCTTGCCGATCTTACTGCCTGTTCATACCAGTTTGCACCGCAGTGGTCTACTGCAAACTGAGCATCACTATCACTAAATCCATCAAATACAAGCTGATCTTTTAATCCCTGTTTTGAGAAAGCCATTAAATCTAAATAGCTTTTGGCTCTTGCTAAAGCATTTCTTTGTCCTGCTGATAGATTACTTCCAGCAGGTCTTTTCTTAACTGTAAGTTTACATTTTAATGATTTCTTACCAACCTTCGCAATAATAGTAGCTTTACCAGGTCTTAAACCTTTTACTTTCCCTTTTTTAGAGACTTTAGCTACTTTCTTGTTAGTAGATCTCCATTTTACTTTCTTCTTTTTAGCACCAATAACATAAAGCTTCAATGTCTGTCCCACATAAATTGTTCTTTTCATTGAAGTCTTTGCTTCTACATTAACAACCTGATTAGGCAATACTACAGTAACTGCAGTAAGTAATGCTAAAGCGACAATAAATGATTTAATAAATCTCTTCATAATACCCTCCAATTTTCCTATATATACTATTGATAATATAGTATTTCTTTTAGTAAGTATAGTCAAATATATATCTTTCAAATTTTCTATTTATTTTTCTATATAAAAAGGTAAAATGTTTCCATTTTACCTAAAAACTCTATCCACACCATAGATGGCCTGTTCAGGACTGTATCCTTCATATATAAGCTGATCAATCAATTCACTTCTAGATAGACTATAATCTTCCATGTAGTCCTTAGCACATTTATAAGCCTGTTTATACCAATCAGCTCCACAATGATCTACTGCATACTGAGCATCCTTTTCACTATACTTATCATAACGAAGCTGACTCTTTAATCCTTCTTTTGAAAAAGCCATAAAGCTTAAATAACTTTTAGCACTTTCTATTGCATATCTTTGTGCTGCTGTCATTTTTGAAACTATCTTTCTTACACTCACCTGACATCTTAATGATTTCTTCCCAATTCTTGCAATAACAGTTGTCTTCCCAGCCTTTATTCCTGTTATTTTACCTTTATTATTAAGTTTAACAATATTCTTATTTGTTAACTTCCACTTCACTTTCTTCTTTTTAGCACCTCTTACTTTTAATGTAACAGTCTGTCCTACTTTTATTGAAAGTTTCTTTCTACTTAACCTTATTGAAGCTGCTTCTACATTACAAGTAAACATCATCAATAATATCAATGAAATAAAAACTGACTTCATTGTTCTTCCCATAAGCTTTCTCCTTAAAATAAATTTCCCAATAAACAATATAAACAGTTTATCACATATATTGTGAATTATCATTTTTAATTCACAATATATGTGTATAAAAAAAGATATGAAACAATGTTCCATATCTTATTGATAAGCTCTATTTGCGCCATAAATAGCTTGTTCACAAGTAAATTTAACTCTTACAAGACATTCGATCAACTGTTCTTTAGATAATGCATAACGATTCAAATAATATTTTGCACATTTATAGGCCTGTTCATTCCAGTTAGCACCACAATGATCTAATGCATACTGAATTTCTTGTGCATTATATTTATCTGCAACAAGCTGATCCCTTAATAATTCTCTTGATACTGGATAATTCTGAAGAACGTATTTAGCTCTTGCTAAAGCATTTCTCTGTCCTGCTGTAACTGTTGATTTTCTCTTTTTAACAGTAAGCTTACATTTTAATGATCTCTTACCAACCTTAGCAATAATAGTAGCTTTACCAGGTCTTAAACCTTTTACTTTCCCTTTTTTAGAGACTTTAGCTACTTTCTTGTTAGTAGATCTCCATTTTACTTTCTTCTTTTTAACACCAATAACATAAAGCTTCAATGTCTGTCCCACATAGATTGTTCTTTTCATTGAAGTCTTTGCTTCTACATTAACAACCTGATTAGGCAATACTACAGTAACTGCAGTAAGTAATGCTAAAGCAACAATAAATGATTTTAAAAACTTCACAAATATTCCCTCCTCTAAAATAATTTTTTATTATATGTGTTTTCCTGACTGCTCCCACGGGCAAGCCACGTGGGGTTCTGATTGCCAAGGGTAGCTTGTAATCGTACACCATTTTCAGGCTTTGGAGTTACAAGTGTAAATCTGTCTGAATCAGGACTTTCATTACCAAGCGGTCCTACGACCACATTAGCGGTAAATTTCTGCCTTGCGGCAAGGACGTACAGTCAATCGCCCTGATATTAAGTTGTTAAGCTACTTTGATTCCGCTATTTATTATTCTTATCTTGTTGGCCTTAATCCATGCGATTAGGGCTTTTTCTTTGTTGTATTGAGCCTTAAATTCTGTAATACATTTGTCTTTATCTATGTCCTGTGTTCTATAATCGTAGCAGTAAAGCAGAAATGATGAATACCAGTCTCTTTGTACTTCAGTACCATCACGAAGTTTATACATCCTGTCAGACAGTTTCTTTTTGATGTAATCATCAGCCGTATGGTCGTACTGGCTTGCCCTGTAATTGCTCGGAACTTCTATATATGTACCATCCGTGGCCTTGAATTTCCTTTCTACCGCAGTCTGGAATCCAGATGGGCAGCGGTTCTTTATGGATTTTCCAAAGCGCTTTTTCTTGTTGAATTTACCTTTACTATTTTTAGTAGTCTCCTTAGCCCTCTTCATCAGCTTGCCTGCATTTTTAGGCTCTGTCACAAATACGTCTCCGAGACTTCGCAAATGGTTAGAATCCTCATTTATTGCGAGCTGCCTGTTGACTGCATTGATACGGCATAATTCAGAGTGCTTAGCTTTCAGCTTCTTATAATGATTTGAATATTTCCAGGTCTTACGGCCTTTCCTGATCGTGCCATCATCATTATAGTTCTGAGGATTTGTAGCCCGTCTCGACCTGTCCATGGCGCGGTAAAGGAGTCGTTCCTTTCTCTCGGATATCTGGATGCTGTTTCCGCGTTCCGAAAGATTTTTTAAGCCAACCTCGGTATTTGATGTATATGCAACCGTCTGAGTACCAATATCAGCCCCAATCATACCATTGCCATATATATGTCTTGGGTTACCATATTTGTTGTATTTTGGTTTTGCCTTGCCTTCGATAGCCAAATGAAGATACAGCCTGTATTTGCCTCTTATCAGCTTAGGCACGAGAGTAGCATAGCAAGGTCTGTATGTATCTATGCAATATGCGTCTTCTACAAATCTATAGACTGCTTTATGATCTATCATTTCAGAGTCAGCAAGATAAGATAGAACTGCGTCCACTTCATCTTGTTGAAATCTATCATTAATTTGTATTCCAAAGATATTCTTGCCGATTCTGAATTGCAACTTGTCACCCTTGACAGAGATAGGAATGCCACGATTTATCTGTTTTGCTCTGATGCATGGCAAATCTCCGTATTTAGAAAAATGAATAATACCGCCATCACCATAAAGACATTTTTCCATCCCGTGCCAGATATCTTCGGCTTTAGTAAGAGCAAAAACGGCATCTATGCCATATTTCTTGCCTATCGGAATCATGGACTTTCTGCAAAAATCCCATGTGACGTTGTATTCAGACTGCATTTCATTAAGCTGTTTTGCCAAAACCCTACGTTTATCTTTGTCTTGAGTATTGCCATATAA
>NZ_JAGBIX010000040.1:0-20283 GCF_017934775.1 Kandleria sp.
AAGAAAAAAACACCCCGAAGGGTGTATATTTCAGATGGCGTCCACTGAGGGATTCGAACCCCCGACCGCACGCTTAGAAGGCGTGTGCTCTATCCAGCTGAGCTAAGTAGACTTCTTATGTCCTTCCCGGACTGCTCACATAATATAACATAGGCGCCATCATAATGCAAGAACTTTTTTAAAGTTCTTTGAATTCATAAGAAAGATTTTTTCCATCTACATAAATCACAGCATACCCACGGGCAGAACCGCCTCTAGGCAATGTAGTAGAACCTGGATTCAAGAATTGATAATCACCAATCTTGGCATAGTGAGGAATATGAGAATGTCCTGACAACATGACATCACATCTATATTTCTTAAGATCGACCATCATCAAGTTTTCTCTTTTAAAATAGCCATAGAACTGACCATGTGTCACAAGGAATGTCAATCCTTCAGCCTTGAACTTCGCAAAGCGAGGAAGATCAAGTGTCCAGTCATTATTGCCCTGTACACAAATATAGCCATTTAAAAATCTTTTATCACTTGTTTCGCTATCTCCACAATGAACATAGTAATCAGCATCACTTTCTAACTCCCTGATCCATTCCATAGCGTAATCATCACCATGATTATCAGACATAACGACTATTTTTTTCATAACTACTCCTCACTTTCCTCTTGGTAATTCTCAAGTACCTTATTTTGTTCATGAAGCTTTTTAGCAAGCTTCACTCCTACAAAACGATAAACATGCGCATCATAAGCATGCCCTGTCTTATCAGCGTGCTCACTTGGATAACGCAATACAAAACCATATTTATAGGCATTCTCTTTTAGCCATGATGAAACTTTGGTTTCATCAAAGCTTCCATAATCAACATAGCGATCAGTAAATGACAGCGTCAACCCCAGCTGATATTCACTGTGCCCCTTCTCTTCATCTGAGAGACTTGCATATTTTGTATAAGCTTTATAAATAACCAGACGACTGTTGATAGTCTTATCAGCTTTGCACATTTCTGTAAGCTTTTTATACGCATCAGAGCGAAGATACATGGCATATCTATAACGCTTGATATCCTGAATTAGTACAAGATCATCTGGTACATAGGAACCAATATAGCGTGATGCATTAAGATACATAGAAAGTGCATTAGGCTTTCTTATTAATGTCATGCCTGTATTTTCTGCCTGTGTCATCAGCTGCTTAAGACTGTTTTTCTTATAGACTGAAACAACATCAGTCATAAATGAAACAATATCACTTTCATTAAGGCCTCGTTTTGTAAGAGCTTCTCTATAATTGTTAAGATCATCTACATACGAAGCATCATCGTTGCCATATAGCGGTCTTAATAAAGCATATAGATTGATATCTTCACTATTGAAATCATCATTGTTTATATAGCCATATTCCAAATCATCTTCAATAAGCGTCTGCGCAATCGCATAATTATTAGAACTAAAATTTTTAGCTATCTTTTTTTGAAGATCATTTCCTATTGTTAATAAAGTATTATTGTCATTGTATCTACCTGTATCTTTTAGAAGATTATAAATACGATAGTTTCTTAGATCAAACTGATCATATTCTACATAATCAAAAAAAGCAGTAAGCGGAATCTGATTTTGAACCAGGTAATTCTGTTCACTTTCAGATAAATACTGTTCAATTATCGCTCTCTTATCATTATCAATGCCTTTTACACGATAAAAACGGTCATACTTCCGATTGATTGTAAAAAAGGCGCCAATAAATAAAGCAATGATAAAAATAAAAAGCAAACTTGTCTGAAATGTTTTTTTCATGAAATCACCTACTTTATTATATAGCACCTTTATCATTTTTCAATGTCTTCCTCTTGATGCAATACATCATAAAGAGACTTTGCGACTTGAGTTGGAACAACTTCTTCAAGCTGTGCGAGTGTTGCTTCTCTCATTTTCTTGACACTCTTGAAACGATTGAGCAGTTTCTTTCGACGAACTTCTCCGATACCTTCTACCTGATCTAGAATTGATGTAAATAATGATTTAGATCTCACCTGTCTATGGAAAGTAATCGCATAGCGATGGACTTCATCCTGCATTCTCGTTAACAGGAAGAACAACTGACTTTTGCGGTCAATAGGAACACGTGTGCCGTTTTCATCAATCAGCATGGCAGTAGAATGTTTATCATCTTTCTGGAGTCCACAAATTGTGACGGGGACATGCAAGGCATCAATGACTTCCTTGGCCGCATGAATTTGACCAATGCCCCCATCGACAATGATCATATCCGCCATTTCCTTGCCTTCCATAAGATTGCGGTAGTAACGACGATAGATAACTTCTTTCATGGACTTGTAGTCATCTGCACCTTCCACTGTCTTGATCTTGAATTTACGATAGTCTTTCTTAGATGGCAATCCATCTCTAAAGACAACCATCCCAGCAACCGCATAAGCTCCCTGGATATTGGAGTTATCGTAAAGCTCAATCATATGTGGCGTATTGATATTTAACAGACGTCCTAGCTCTTCAACAGCACGAATAGTCTTTTCTTCATTGCGTTCTTTTAAAATAAACTTCTTATCCAATGTTTCCTTGGCATTCTTATTAGCCATCTCTACAAGTTTCTTCTTATTTCCTCTCTGGGGCTGAAGAATCTTGCATTCAAGAATATCCTGTACTAAAGAAATATCCATTTCACTTGGCAACAGTAACTCTTTAGGAAGATTATTGGATTGATAATATGTAACAAGAAAACGAATCAGATCTTCTTGTATATCTTCACTTGCAGGAACAAGATCAAACTCTCTAGAAAGCAGTTTGCCTTCTCTCATAAAGAATAGATTTACACTCAAATATCCCTTGTTGACATAGTAGCCAAGAATATCTCGATCCTTGTGATCGTTCATCATGACATTTTGTGAACTTAGGACATACTTGATTGACTCTATCAGATTACGATATTCAAGAGCCTGTTCAAACTTCAGTGCTTCACTTGCGACAGTCATCTTTTCAGTTAATTCATTGATCTTGTCTTCTACATGACCCTGCATAAAATCAATGACTTCTTTACGTAAAGCATCATTCATTTCATCGGTAACCTCATTGATGCAAGGTGCAAGACATTGTCCTAATGAATAATAAAGACACGGATCACTAGGAATATGCTTGCATTTTCTTAATGGATAAAGTCGCTGCAATAATTTATAAGTATTTCTAGCTGCAGTGGCATCAGGGTAAGGTCCAAAATGTTTAGCTTTTTTATCCTTTGCATTTCGTACAATCATTAAACGAGGGTGTTTCTCATTTGTGAGCTTGATATATGGATAATATGTATTATCCATAAACATGATGTTATATTCAGGAGCATAATCTTTAATAAGATTGATTTCTAGAAGCAGTGCTTCTTTTTCACTTTCAGTGACAATGTAATCAAAGTCATGAATGTGTTCAACCAGTTTGGTCGTCTTGTAATTATGTACCCCTGTAAAATAAGAAGAAACCCTGTTCTTTAGTTTCTTTGCTTTTCCAACATAGATGACTTTCCCCTTCTTGTCTTTCATAAGATAACAACCAGGAGAAAGCGGCAATAAAGCGAGTTTCTTCTTAATATAATCGATATTAGGATTCATTATTTAAAATGTACCAGCGTAGCACCTAATCCACCTTCATTAGGTCCACCATCAGTAAAATGATCCACAAATGATTTTCGTTTTAATAATTGTCTAACACCTTTTCTTAATGCACCAGTACCCATACCGTGAATGATACGAATAGAAGGATAACCGAGCATAAGAGCATCATCAATAAATTTATCCACGGTTTCCATCGCTTCATTATAGCGCATGCCAATAACGTTTACTTCATATGAACCTGTCTTTTTCACATGTGTTCTTGTAGAAGCTTTCTTCTTTACTGGCTTCTTTTTGCCGTGAAGATAAGTAAGTTCCGTATTCTTAATCTTGATAGGCAATCCACTTAAGGAGACAGTCACTTCTCCATTCTTGCCAATACGGACAACTTCCCCTTCTCTGTTCATTGAATCCACACGTACCTGATCACCGATTGCAAAGACATGCGTCTGTACTTTTTCTTTCTTCTTTTCTTTGAACTTAAGCTCTTCTAGATCATGTTTAGCTGCAATAACTTCATGATCCTTGAGTGTTCCTTTTTGACGAAGTTCCTTAACCACTTCATCAATCATAGCTTTAGATTCATCTAATACTTTATTGGCATCATCTCTAGCCTTCTTGAGAATCTGTTCCTTCTCTTTTTTAGCACCTGCCAATTGTCTTTCATATTTATCAAGAAGAAGCTTAGTTTCTTTTTCATCTTTTAATAGCTGTTCTTCTTTTTCTTTAATAGCACTTTCTCGCTTTTGAAGATCTTCCATCAGACGTTCTTCTTTGCTGATAGATTCTTCCTTATAGCGTTGACCTTCCTGAATAATATCTTCATCAAGACCTAATGACTGTGCAATTTCAAATGCGTAGCTTAACCCTAATGTATGAAGCTTCAACTTATAAGTCGGTTTCATGCTCTCTAGATCAAAGCCTACAGAGGCAAGATCAATATCAGGATGAAGTTCTCCAAATGTCTTCAATTCTCCATAATGGGTACTGATAAGAATTGTACAGCCTTTCTTAAGAAGCGCTGAAATAATTGCCTTAGCTAATGCTGCCCCTTCTCTTGGATCGGTACCTGAACCAATTTCATCAATAAGAACAAGCGAATGGGAACCAGCCTGTCTTGTGATTTCAATAAGACGTTTCATATGAGAAGAATATGTCGATAACGACTGTTCTATGGACTGTTCATCGCCAACATCCACATAGACTTCATCATAGAATGGAACTTGTGCATCTATACAAGGAACCATCATACCTGATAGTGCCATTAATGATAAAAGACCCGCTGTCTTTAATGTTACTGTCTTACCACCGGTATTTGAACCTGTAATCATCAGCATCTGATTGTCCAAGATGATATCATTGGCAACAACTTTCTCTTGATCGATAAGCGGATGACGTGCGCCCTTAAGCATTAAAGTCGCACTGCCAACTTCTGGTTTAACACAATCATATTCCACACCAAAGCGTGCTTTTGCAAAGATGAAATCCAATGTGTTCATAATCTCCTGATCATAGGAAAGATGAATCTTTACTCTTCTTACATAACGTGAAAGAGAATAAAGAATACGATGGATTTCTTCCTGTTCATCACTCTTTAATACATTTAATTCATTGTTCATTGCCACAACACGTTCAGGTTCAATGAAATGTGTCTGCCCTGTTGCACTTGTCGCATGTACAATACCTTTAAACTGATGACTCTGATTCGCCTTGACTGGCAAAACGAGATGATTGTTTTTCGTAGTCAGATTATCCATGCTTAAGACATCTTTATTATCTTTAAGATAGCTTTCCATCTGTTTACGAATACGATCATTTAATGAATGTATCTGTCTTCTAATACGATAAAGTTCAGGACTCGCATGATCACTGATGCTTAAATCAGGTTCAATACAGCGTTCTATTTCATCTGCTAAATGATCATCACCATGAAGACCTTCTACTAAATCTCTTAAATAGACATACTCATCCTCATAAGATGAGAAATAGCTATGGAGAGATCTCACATTGCGAAGTACCAGGAAGACATCCCATAACTCTTCACTTGAAAGTGTCCCATCCATTTCAGCTTTCTTTAAAGCCATAGTAATATTTCGTGTATGTGATAAAGGAAGACGACCTAAAAGACGATGTACCAACATCGCCTCTTGCACTCTTTCAAGTTCTTCCTTAAGTTCAGCATGATCCTCATACATTCTTAAATCTTTTACTCTGAGTTTCGCATCTTCGCTGACGCAGTAAGACTTTAAAAGATCAAGAATAACAGGATATTCTAATGTTTCATAATTATCTTTCATAAAACTTCACTTTCTATTTTTTATATTGATCAATGAAAGAATGTGTGTTCTTTTCTACAAGATGACGCACATATCCTTCGAAATCTTGTCTGTAAAGCGGATATATTTCTACAATCCCCTTAGCAAGCATCGTATTGTTTAAAACATCCTTATAAGAAGAAAAAGCAAACAATGATGTCAATACAAGATAAGCAAGCACAAATGTCTTTACAAAACTTAAGGCTGCTCCAATAATGCCACTCGTTACTTTTGTGATTGTAAACTTTTCTCCTAATTTCTTAAAGAATGGTTTTAAGACACCACCAATAATCTTTTTTAGGATAAAAAGAATCAGCAATAATATAAAGAACCAGACAATACGATTGATGACAGGCGTAGTAAATGAAGAAATAAGATTAGCTTCTCCTTTATACAACGCCACCTTTTCACTCAATGTTCCAGATAAAATAAAGGACAGGATGAAAACAAGAATTGTACTGATAAAATCATATAATCTTGCGAAGAAACCCTGTCTATATCCTCTTATTACTGCAACAATAAATACTAATAAAATACAAAAATCTACAATATAAGATGTACTTAATCTATTCATATCTTTATCACCAAAAATTATTATATCAAACTAAATTTATACTGTCAAAAAATGAAAATTTGTGCTAGAATTATTGTTGAGGTGAGATTGTGTGGAACCAATATGTTTCGGAATAACAAAAAGTACTTTAAAAAAAATGAATAAATATTATGATAGTCAGATGATTTCGAACGCGGATGAACACATACTCTTAAATGCCCAGGCAATTGGCTGTGAGATTGCGGTTGATGATCAGTTGAACGCAACTTTTACAGGCCAGAATGCAATTCATGAAGCAAAACGATGGAACAAGAAGATTGCTCAAAGAATTGAAAAAGCAAAAAATTCCGATGCTCTTTGTCAAGTCCATCATATTGGCGCTGCAGAAACCGGATCAGCAGATTATATCGGACCATTATGCGTAGTTGCATGTTATGTTCCTCAGGAATATGTTAAAACTATTAATGATTTCGGTATTGATGATGTAAACGCCTTATCAAATCAAGAAATCATCGACTATGCAAAAACAATCAAGGGACATATTATCTCTTCATTACTTGTTTTAGATAATTCTCATTATAATAAAATGATCAAGAGTGGTATTAATCAAGCTAATATTAGATCACGTCTCTTTAACCAGTCCATTGTTAATGTATTACAGAAAGCTAAAACTAATGTTGAATTTAAGGTTATCAATCAATTTGTTTCTCCTAAGACATACTTCAATTATTTAAAGAATGAAGTCATTGTTGTTAAGGATCTTATGTTTGAAACAGATGCTGATTGTAAATATGCTGCAGTGCTGGCTGCAGAGATTATTTCTAGATATGCCTATCTTCAATATTTTGCAAGTATGGCAAATAGTCTTAAGATCCCTCTTGAAAGAGGAAGCGGTACAAACGTTGATCAGATTGTTGCTCAGATTGCCAACAAATATGGAGAAAAGATTCTGACTAAAGTTGTTAAACAGAACTTTGCCAATACTAAACGAGTAAAAGCAATTCTTGAAAACAAATAACACCTATGCGTAAAGCATAGGTGTTTTCTTTTATATTTTAACATCAAATTTATCAATCTTGCGATAAGTGACATGCGCTACATCTAGCATACGCTTAGCAGCACGGTCACTTTCACTGCCGCTGTATTTATCATCTTCATAGATGATTTCCTTGATTCCACTTTGAATGATTGCTTTTGTACATTCATGACAAGGGAAAAGTGACACATAGATGCGGCATCCCTTTAGCTTTTGAATAGAGTTTAGAATAGCATTAAGTTCAGCATGAACAACATAAGGATATTTCGTATCATAAAGTTGCCCTTCTCTGCTTTCCCATGGAAAAAGATCATCTTCACAGCCACGAGGCAAACCATTGTAGCCGACACCGACAATACGGTTGTCTTCATTGACAATGCAAGCTCCTACCTGAGTATTAGGATCTTTTGATCGATATGCAGAGAGCTTGGCTACTCCCATGAAATATTCATCCCAGCTGATAATTCTATGACTCATATCCTCCACCTCTTAATTCATTGATTTTTTCTTTAAAATAATCAGGTAATTCACTTTCAAAATAAAGTTCTTCTTTAGTAATTGGATGTGTAAAACCTAAAATCTTGGCATGCAAGAACTGACCATGACTCTGATCATCATGACGATAGCTATATTTTGGATCACCATAGACAGGATGACCAATATATTGCATATGTACACGAATCTGATGTGTACGTCCTGTTTCAAGACGGCACTCTACAAGTGTCATATCATCAAAACGTTCAAGTACTCTAAAGTTTGTAATAGCATCCTTAGAGTTATGTGCAGTAACACACATGCTCTGACGATCTTTTGGATCACGTCCAATTGGTGCTACAATACGTCCCTTGTTATGGTTGATGACACCATGAACCAATGCCACGTAACGTCTTGTCACGCTATGTTCCTGAAGCTGAGCAGATAATCCCTGATGTGAAGCATCATTTTTAGCAACCATCAAAAGACCACTTGTCTCCTTGTCAATACGATGCACAATACCTGGTCTATTGACACCATTGATGCCAGATAAATCTTTGCAATGATATAAAAGTGCATTGACTAAAGTTCCGCTATAGATTCCTGCAGAAGGATGAACAATCATTCCAGATGGCTTATTTACCACGATTACATCATGGTCTTCATAAACAATATCCAATGGAATATCTTCAGGCTTGATTTCAGTATCTACAGGATCAGGGATAGTAACTTCAATAACATCCCCTTCTTCAATCTTGTAGCTGGCTTTAACAGCTTCACCATTGACTAGCACATTGCCATTCTTGATCCAGTTCTGTACATTCGTACGAGAAACATCTTCAAGATGGGACATAAGAACCTTATCTAGACGCGTCTTTACTTCTTCTAGACTTGTTTTGATTGTTTGTATTTCCATAATTTAAACTCCTCAATAATAATCTCCAGCAAGAGACATCCCATACCAATGACAACCCCCATATCGGCTACATTGAATACTGGAAAGTCATATCCTAAAATAATGAAATCCAGGAAATCTCTTACGTAAAACAATGTCACACGATCAAATAGATTGCCTAACAATCCCGCGAAAACAAGTGTAAGTCCCCAACGAGAAAGAGCACTTTTGCTTTTTACGAAATAATAGATAATAGCGATTGCGGCAATAAGAGTAATAGGATAGAAGATTTCTGTATGCCCAGAAAAAATTCCCCATGCTGCTCCAGTATTCTTAACATAAGTTATCGAGAAAAAATTCTTGATGAGTACATGGCTTTCTCCTTGTTTCATCGCATGCTGAATAAAATTTTTGGTATAAAGATCTAACGCCAATACAAGAACAAGCAGTGTGGCGTGTATCAATAATATTCTTTTCTTCATTATGACATTCCTTTCACTGCCATATTATACCTATAAAAATGAAAAAACTCAATTCAATGAATCGAGTTTAAAGAACATATAGAATAATACATAAAAAATGAAGTAAAGATCCAAGCAAAATCCATAGATGCCAGATGCTGTGCATGTACTTCTTTCTCATCTTGTAGAACACCGTACCAATAGTATAAGAAAGACCACCTAGTACCAATAGATAAATACCGTTCATTCCTACTGTTGAAGGAAGAAGATTAAACTTAAAGACAATACACCATCCTAATATCAGATAACATGCCATACTAAATTTTTCGAAACTTTTAATATCAATGGCATTTAACGTAATGCCTAGCACCGTTACTGACCAGACGATTCCAAAAAGAATCCAGGCCCACATTGGTGAAGCCAAACGAATAGCACAAAGAAGTACTGGTGTATAAGTTCCTGCAATCAGTACAAAGATTGAACAATGGTCCATGATCTGAAAAACGCGTTTAGCAATCTTGAGATTTGGTGAAAGGCCATGATAGATGGAACTCATTGTATAAAGAAGAATCATAGAGATACCATAGACAAGACTTGAAGCAATGCCATAGCCATCCCCATATAGTGCTGACTTCACTAGACAAAGGACAAGTACGCCGATGGCGAACACTGCACCAACGATATGCGTGACCATATTAAAAATTTCCTCACCTCTCGTATAGAAAGGCAATTCACGATCGAGTAGTTTTGTACGTTTCATATTTATCACCCCATCAATAAGGTATCATATAAGCATATCAATGTCAATTTATCTAGTATTAAAAACTAGATATTATCATATTTAAAATAAAAAGAGCGCTTATTTCCATAAGAATTAAGCACTCTTTCTTATATATTGAGGCATAGGCATAACTAAAACAATAACCGAAAGCAATATCAGCAAAATACCACACATTTCTACTAAAGATAGTACTTCACCTTGGAAAATCGCCCCAATCAATAAACCGGTAATAGGTTCAAAGGTACTAAACATAGACGCCTTGATTTCTCCACAAAGAAGAAGTCCTTTCTGAAAGAGCATCAATGCCAATGTAGTCGCAAGAAGTCCCATAAGAATCTGTACAAGCCAACCTTCTAGGCTAAAAGATAAAGTAAATTGACCCTGCATAAAGGCAATGCCTCCAATCTCAATAGCAGAAAACAAGGAAACCCAGAAGGCAGTGACAAGCGAAGACAGATGCTTCAATTGACTTCTTCCTAACATAACAATGTAAATAGCGTAGATAAATCCTGAAAAGATTGCTATACCATTTCCTAATAATGAAGAATGAGAAGAAGGAGAATAAAGCAGGACAAGTCCCCCACCAGCTAGACTAGCGCATATCAGCTGTCTAATTGTAATTGTCTTTTTAATAAAAAACATCATTAACATGACAATGATCGGATAAGTAAAATGCAATGTTGTTGCAGTACCACCATCAATGTAGTTATAAGATAAATATAAGAATATCGGTGTCAATGCATAAGGTACACTAAGTTTCATAAAAGTATATAGTTCATTTCTTTTTATGACAAACAGTTTCTTTCTTCCCCATAATAAAAGAAAAAGACTACCAAATGCAAAACGAAGAAAAGCAACCATATAGGCATTACTATTATGTGAGTAAGCAATCCTAGCAAGCAGTGGCATCATGCCAAATAAAACGGAAGAAAGAATAATGTAGAATATACCTTTGCTTTTTTGTACCATATTAACCTCCAGTTAGGACATGGTAACATATATATTAAAAAAAAATCAAGACCCGATTACGGGCCTTGACTCTTAATGTTCAGTTAACCAATATGAAATACTTAATGGTGGAAGTTCACTACCAGCACCAAAATCATGAATATCTCCAGTCAGAAGATCTTTTCCAGTACCGCTGTTAGCATTGAAATGTGCAGTGAAAGGTGCATCATCAATATTCAATGCAACAATGATACGTTCTCCTTCTGCCTCTCTTTCAAACACATACTGCTTATTCGTTAATAGAAGCTCTTTAAAAGTCCCCTTCTGTAAAGCAGGATGCGTACTTCTAGCAGCAATCATTTTAGCAATTGTTTCACTTAATTCATTAGAAACAGGCTCATCAATAGCCGGTCTCAAATCATCATCAGGCTGACCTGGAATCTTCTTTCCTTCAATGCCCCATTCAGAGCCATAGTAGATACAAGGAATACCAGGAATTGCAAGCTGCAAACCAAATGCTAATGGAATCTTTCGTGCATCTTCTAGCTTAGAGGCAATACGATCAACATCGTGATTATCTAGGAATGTCCATAATGAGTATCCGCGATACATCTCAAACATATTTCTCTTTAATGTATGCGCAATTTCAAACATATTCAATGAATTAAATGAAGACCATAATCCCTTATATCCAGGATAGTCAGTAATGCTGTCAAGCTTACCTTCTGTAAACATGTCCCCCGCATTATCACCTAGCACTTCTCCTAGCATAAAGAAATCATCTTTAAGAGAACGTGCATAATCTGAAATCATGCCCATAAACCATCTTGGCAATAAATAAGCAACATCAAGTCTGATGCCATCTATATCATAATAAGTAATCCAATAATGAATGACATCTTTGATATAATCCTGTACTTCAGGATTATAAAGATTAAGCTTAACTAATTCATAATGACCTTCCCATCCTTCATAATAAAGGTTATCACCATAAGCTGAATTGCCATTAAAATCAATGTGGAACCAGTCTTTATAACGACTGTTTTCACGATGTTCAAGCACATCCTTAAAGGCAAAGAACCCTCTTCCGACATGATTAAAAACGCCATCCAACACTACACGAATACCGTGTTTATGATAATTTTCTACAACGGCCTTAAAATCTTCATTTGTTCCAAGACGTTCATCCAACAATTTATAATCACGAGTATCATATCCATGTCGATCACTTGAACAAAGTGGATTAAGATAGACACCCTTGATACCAAGCTTTTCAAGATAAGGGGCGAAAGTATTGAGCTTTAAGATACGATGTTCTCCCTCTTCTAATCCATCATTAGATGAAGGTGCTCCCACCATATTTAAAGTATACATCTGATAAAACACTGTTTCTTCAAACCACATAAGTTTTCCTCCTTCAATAATATCATTATAAGACATTTTGAAACGAGGGTAAATGAAAAGTCCCCTTTAGGGACTTTTCTATAGATAAAGCATTAATAAATAGACTAATGCATATATGATTGTAAGAATTAACAATTGACGAACATCACATTCTTCAGACTTGAAATAAGCATAATACCCATAACTAGCAATCATTACCCCTGCAAGACGAAGCAATGATAACGAATAGATGGACATAGGTACATAAGAAAGTCCTGCTAATTCAATAAATAACAATATACTCCATGATAAAAGCAGATAAGGATTCTTTTTCTTCTTCATGATTGCATAAATAAATCCTATAAAACCTGCTAAAAGAACAACTCCCGATAAGATGAAGGCACTAGCCATAAACTGTTTTGAAAAGAAGGATAAGAATACATATACACTTGCACATGTCAGTATGCTATCAAATAAGAACAGTGGATAGATATAAATCTTGGGGATCTTTCTTTTTATAAGTTCATACGTAAGCATAATAAATGCCAACACGATACACAATAGAATCTGTCCATTACGTAATAATTCCATAATTTCTATAAAAGGAGGTAGTATCAACTACGCTCCTTTTCTCCTCTCTCTATATTTTTGATATCTTTTCTTTCTTTTATGTTTTCTTATTCTTAATAATATCGCAAGTACAATAAGTATAGCCAAGACGACAAGTACACGTTTGAGGACATAAATGAATAATGTCTTATAATCAAAGAGAATAGTACGATCAGCTTTTACTGTTTCACTATATAATGTCTGCCCATCAGAAGAAACAATGATCTTGCCAAGAACATCGCCCTTATTGACTGGTGCCTGTAATACATTCTTTCCTTTAAAGGAAACCTTAACCGCACCAGCAAAATTCTTATCCAATAACAGACTTACATCACGACTTGTCTTAATCTTATATGATGTGATTTCACCAAAACGGATTTTTATTGTATTAACAAGTTCATTCTTTTTCATGATCTTGACATTCTTAGTCTGATCTTTCACATTGCCAACGAGTACATTATGATCAAGAACAGCGCAACCTGCAGAGAAACGGGCAACTCCAAATTTTGTAGAGAACGCCTTAGCAGTAGTTGTGATGATCTCATGACCATTAACCTTAGCCAATGACACAAGACAATGTCCAGCAATGCTTGTATAACCGCTCTTAGCTCCTAAAAGTTCAGATCGCGCAGCAGCGTGAGCCTTGACTCTTGTACGTGTCAACGTATTCATCATACGAATACGCTTATCTGTTGTCGTATAGTAATTATCTCCTGTAAAGATACTTCTGAAGATCTTATTTTGAAGTGCTGCTTTCAAAAGCACAGAAATATCTTTACATGTTGTATAATGCTTATCATCATGCAACCCTGTAGAAGTAACAAAATGAGAATCCTTCATGCCAAGTGCCTTAGCATCCTGATTCATCAGTTTGACAAAATTCTTTTCAGAACCAGCAATCAATCTTCCAAGCGCCCAGCATGCATCCGCTCCTGATGGATATAGCGCACCATATAACAGATCCTTATATGTCAGTTTTTCTCCAGCGACAAAGCCAGCACTAGAAGCATCCTGCTCATAGACATGAGCTACATCTTCCTGATCAATTGTGACTGACTCATTGATATCTTTTATTCGCTTACAAGCAGAATAGACTGTAAGTACCTTTGTCATTGATGCTGGAAACATACGCTCCTCTCCCTTATGATCATAGAGCACCTTATCGCCCGTATTATCATAAACATACGCATATTCAGAATACAGATTATTTGTATTCACATTCACTTTGGCATTTACAGGAATGATACATCCCATCACCATCAGCAACGATGTGAATAGCCCAATAAATTTATATTTCATGTTCCCTATCTCCTTAAATGTGATTCTCTTTTTTGTTCCCCTTTTATTAATAAAAAAGTGGCTTAACACCCTAAAAATTACTATATCATAAAATAGTAATTATCTCCATACTTAAATGGTAATCTACTTTTTTGTATATAATTAAAATACCCTACATCTTTGCCAAAATTTCAGATACAGCCACAACACACGCTTCTCCGCTGATCGCTATTCTGCCATTGCCAAGCAGTTCGCAGTGAAGAAATCCCCCACGCTTTGAAGCCTGATAAGCATCAATTTCCTTCTTGTCCAATTGTCTTGCCCAATAATCTGCAATCTGGCAATGTGCCGACCCACAGACCGGATCTTCAGCTATCCCGAGTTTAGGTGCAAAACTTCTCGATACACAATCGACCTCGCGTCCAGCAGCTGTCACATTCTGAATTCTCCCTTCAAGTTTCATAAGCAATTGGAAATCAGGTTTCATGGTTCTTATGATATCTTCATTTTCAAATACACAAACCAGGTCAAGTCCAAGTACGGCCTTAATCGGTCTAACTCCAAAAGCAGCTTCCATCTCATCACTCACTGGGATACTCTTCAACTCATAGGTAGGAAAATCCATTTCATAAAGATCACCCTTACGATGAACAATCAGTTCACCACTCAAAGTATTAGAACGTACTTCACTGCTTTCTTTCTCATAATAATTTAAGATCACAAAAGAAGATGCCAATGTGGCATGGCCACAAAGCTCAACTTCTGTTTCTGGTGTAAACCATCTAAGATGATACCCCTCTGATTCCCTCACAATAAAAGCTGTCTCTGAAAGATTATTTTCCATGGCCAATTTCTTCATAAACACTTCATCAGGCCAGCACTCCATCACACAGACGGCTGCAGGATTTCCTGAAAAAGGTTTATTTGTAAATGTATCAACAATATATTGTTTCATCGTATTACCATCCCTATCTTAATAGATTGTTTATTTTATTTAATATAACATAAAAAGCAGCCATTCATAAAGAATAGCTGCTTTCAACATTATTTCATTGCTTCAGCACAACGTGGACACAATCCATCTACTAATTCATCTTCTTCATAGTAGTTCCAGCATCTTGGACACTGTGTACCAGCAAATTTTTCAGCTTTAACAAATGAAGTTTCATATTCATCTAAGCCTTCAGTATCTGCAGTCAATACAACACGAGCAACGATGAAGAACTGTTTCATAGAATCCTGTAAAGATACTAGCTCCTTATATTCATCTTTAAGAGCAATTGTCACTTTAGCTTCCATGTTAGACTTGATAATCTTATCAGCTCTTAATGTTTCTAATGCTTTCATTACATCATCTCTAAGAGCTAAGAAACGAGTGAATTTTTCTACGATTGCTTCTTCGTTTTCTACTTCAAATAAAGTAGGTGCTGCTTCTAGGAAGATAGATTCTTCCTTGTGATCATCACAGTTCCAATGATCATGAAGTTCTTCTGCAGTAAAGACAAGGATTGGTGAAATTAATTTCATCATTGTCTTAGCATGATGATAAAGAACAGTCTGAATCTGTCTTCTTCTTGTATCATTGAACTTATTACAGTAAAGCACATCTTTAGTGAAGTCCATGTAATAAGAACTTAATAAGTTAGTGAAGTAGTTTGTGATAGACTGTACAGCATCTGCAAAGTTGTAATGATCCATTGCAACTTTGTAGTCTTTCATCAATTCATTTAATTTAGCAAGCATGAACTGATCTACTTCTTCTAGATCCTTAATAGCTACAACATCAGCTGATGTGAAGTCATTTAAGTTACCTAATAAGAAACGCATTGTATTTCTGATTTTTCTATAGTTATCAGAGATACCTTTCATGATTTCTTTAGAGATACGTACATCTGACTGATAATCTACTGATGCAGCCCATAATCTAAGGATATCTGCACCATATTGGTTAACAACCTTAACTGGATCAACTGTGTTACCTAAAGATTTAGACATCTTATTTCCCTTGCCATCTAATACGAAACCATGAGAAAGAACTGTCTTATATGGAGCCTGTCCATGAGCAGCTGTTCCAACAATTAATGAAGAGTTGAACCAGCCTCTATACTGGTCAGATCCTTCAAAATAAAGATCAGCTGGATATCCTAATCCTCTTTCAATTAACACACCTGTATGTGATGATCCTGAATCGAACCATACATCCATGATATCTTTTTCTTTCTTGAAGATACCATTTGGAGAATGTTCATTTGTGTAACCTTCAGGTAATAAGTCTTTTTCATCTCTTTCAAACCAAACGTTTGAACCATATTCTCTGAATAATTCTGAGATATGATCAAAGACTTCTTTTTCCATGATTGGCGTACCATCTTCACAATAGAAGATAGGAATTGGTACACCCCAAGTTCTCTGTCTAGAAATACACCAGTCCTGACGATCTCTGATCATGTTATGGATTCTTACCTGACCCCATTCATTTAACCATTCAACCTTGTTGTCGATTTCATCTAATAACTTATCTCTAATTTTATCAATTGAGCAGAACCACTGATCAGTTGCTCTAAAGATAATAGGTTTCTTAGTTCTCCAATCATGAGGATAACTATGTGTAATGAATGTTAAGTTTAATAACATTCCTAATTCATCCAATTTCATAGTAACTGTCTTGTTGGCATCATCTACATACTGACCAGCAAGCCATTCACCACAGTCTTCCATCATACGACCATGTGCATCAACATTGACGTAAACTGGAAGATTATATTTCTTACAAATATTAAAATCGTCTTCCCCGAAACCAGAAGCTGTATGAACACATCCAGTACCTGATTCAGTTGTTACATGATCACCATTGATAACCAATGATTCTCTTTCAGGATAAAGTGGATGAACACATGTCATGTATTCTAATTCTTTACCAGTAAATGTCTTAAGTACTTCTTTTTCTTTTAACTTGAATGTTTCCCAAAGACTATCTACTAATTCTTCAAGAACAATCAAGTTACCTTTTTCAGACTTAACTAATGCATAAGTATAATCTGGGTTTAAGCAGATTGCTAAGTTAGCAGGAATTGTCCAAGGAGTAGTTGTCCAGATAACGAAATAGTTATCATCTCCTTCTAATAATCCCTTAGAATCTTTAACTTTAAATTTAACATAGATAGTTGGAGATTTAACATCATGATATTCAAC
The DNA here is from genome assembly GCF_017934775.1 of Kandleria sp. Classification (NCBI taxonomy): domain Bacteria; kingdom Bacillati; phylum Bacillota; class Erysipelotrichia; order Erysipelotrichales; family Coprobacillaceae; genus Kandleria; species Kandleria sp. The sequence continues at coordinate 17,537 of NZ_JAGBIX010000040.1, forward strand.
TTCTGCTTCAGCTAAAGCTGATTCTGAAGATGGAGACCAGTAAACTGGCTTTAATCCCTTAAAAATTAATCCATCTAAAGCCATCTTTCCAAATACTTCGATCTGTCTTGCTTCAAATTCTTTATTTAAAGTTAAATATGGATGCTTGTAGTCAGCAAATGTACCAACACGGTAACACTGTTCCATCTGCTTTTCTACCTGTTTTAATGCATATTCATAACATTTTTCTCTAAATGCAGCAGTAGACATAGATTTACGATCTACCCCTAATTTCTGAATAGCATTTTCAATTGGAAGACCATGTGTATCCCAACCTGGAATATAAGGAACATAGTATCCTTCCATTCCTTTATGTCTTAAGATAATATCCTTAATAATCTTATTAAGCATATGACCAACATGCATATTTCCATTTGCATAAGGAGGGCCATCATGGAACACAAAGTGTTCTTTTCCTTCGTTCATTTTAACAACTTTTTCATACATGTTTGTATCTTGCCATCTTTGAACATACTTAGGTTCTTTAGTTGGCAATTTACCACGCATTTCAAAGTCAGTCTTTGGCATTAATAATGTGTTCTTGTAATCCATTTTCCTTCTCCTTCTTATAAATAAAAAAGTCCTTTTCTAGAAAAGGACGTTCTTAACGCGGTACCACCTTTATTCATATCAAAAGATATGCGCTTAAAATCTTAACGCGATCAACGGCTCTCCCTAACTACTCAGGAGGCTACTCAAGAGTGATTCGTCTAAAATAGTCACTTCACCGTTTTCACCAACCACGGCTTCTCTGTAAGCTCTATTCAAGACCTGTCTCTGTCTTCGTATTTTCTTCTTCCTTAATTAAACTAAAAATTTCTGATTTGTCAATAGTATCAATCAATTCTTTGCTTAAGTTTACAACTTCAGCACGGAAATCAATGGCATCATCCTTGAAACCATTCACTTCTTTATCAAGACCTCTGACATATTCCATAGATTCCTTAAGAATCATATTCGCATTTTTCTTTGCTTTAGTAATCAGATCACTAGCCTCTTTCAAGGCAAGTCTGGCAATTTCTTCATTTGTTTTCTCGGTAATAGTGTTTTGTGAAATCAGTTTATTATTTTCTTCTTTGAGCGCTTCAATCTGTTTATGAAGATCATCGATTTCATGTTCTTTTTCTTCAAGTTCAGTTGTTAAGCTTTCAATGTCTTCATTGACTTCATCAATATTATATCCCCTAAATTGTTTGCTATAAGCCACTCTTTTCTCACCTCTCACAAATAAAATAATCCTTCTACAACTTGATTATTTTGTCTTGTTACACGATCTGTAACAACAAGTTTAACTCGCCCATGTCTTCTAAACGAGATTATATCGCTATTATTACATAAATAGTCGATAAGTTCAATATTTTTGTGGTTGACTTTCACCTCTCCAGCTCTAATGGCATCAGCGGCTTTTTGCCTTGAAAGATGAAACAATGCACTTATTATTTTATCGAGTCTTAAGCTTGAAACTACAAACTCTTTTTTTCTAAACGTGTTTTCTATGGCTATAGAAAAATCTTCTTCTACAAGATTAACTGTAAATCTTTTTATCTTTTTAAGATTTTGCCTAATATACTCCGCATTCTCACTTGCGCAGCTAAAAGCTAATGGGTTCTTGCATATATCCCCAATGCATTCTCTTTCAAGTCCAAGATTCATCAATGCCCCAAGGACATCCTTATGTTCCAATACACCAAACTTTTCAGGATATTCAACCCTAAAAACCTTAATCTTGAAATCATCTGGTTCAATCTCATAAAAAGATGGACAGATAATTAGTCTTTTGTTTTCACAGTTTATAAATCCACCTTCTTCATATACTGCAGCATCAGCACCAATTACTGATCTCACAACATTCTGAAGATGCGGATCGAGGAACTTTGTCAGTACTATCTTATATTTATCGACAGCCTGTGTTTTATAATCTAGTACTTTACGAACAAATTCCTCGTCTCCCTTGAAATGTTCTAACATAAAAAGGAAAGTATTAGCATAAATCAGCTAATACTTTAGTTATTTGAGACTTCTTCGTCATCAAGAGAAATATTGCCGCTAACCGCAATATTCTTTGGTGTACATAAGAAAATCTTTGGACCAATCTGCTGAATATCTCCGTCAATAGCGTAAATTACTCCGCTTAAGAAATCAATAACTCTCTTAGACTGTTCTTTCTGTAAACGATGTAAATTTACAACGGCAGCTTTCTTCTGTTTTAAATATAAAGCGATGTCCTGTGTTTCACTATATGATCTTGGTTCAAAAAGAACGAGGTTGCTGTCTTTATTGGCATTTAATTTATTGACAACTTCACTTGTACGTGCAGATTTTGCTTTTTCAAAAAGACTTGTTTTATTTTCTTCTTCTTCGTCTTCTACCATTTCTTCATCGAAATCATCAAAATCTTCATATTCGTCTTCAAAAAACCACTTTCTTACTTTGTCCATGAAGGTTCCTCCTTAAATATTCTTTAATAATTATATCATAATTTTACCTAGTTTCAAATATTATGTCACATATTGATGTTTTACTTTCTTCTTGATTTCTCTATCAAATAATTCCCTATTACATAAACAATGTGAACTACCACCCACCTAAAGGTAGGTGGCTTCTAAGAACCTGACGGTTCTATTTAAGAAGTTTGATATTTAAGTTTCCACCCGACAAGTCAGGCAATCCTTATTCTTACAGGCGTGTCCACTTCGCCTCTACCGTAT
>NZ_JAGBIX010000041.1:0-6094 GCF_017934775.1 Kandleria sp.
AAAGAGTATCAGTATTTATGCTTGATATCTAAAACGGGTTCTATCAGAGATAATATATTGGGTGGAAAAGATGAACCTGTTATTTATGATTTTTATTTATATCAAAATGTTTTAAATACAGGTTTGAGGACAGAAGAGTTTTTTGATATACAAGAAAATGACTTTGATGGAATTTTGAATTGTATAGAAAAACATTATTGATAGCAGTGTTCAGAGGGCGCAACCCTTTGACGGATTGTAAAGGCAGAGCCTTACGCAAGGTGCAGGAGTAAAGACTTCGCCTGTGTGCAGGGACAGAGTACCGCCGGGGTCAAGGGGCAGAGCCCTTTGTCAGGTCCAGGGTGAAACTTTGGCCCAAGGAGATGTGTTGCTTTAGCGACACATTGTATTGGGTTATTATCTGTCACGCTTACACTTAGACAGGACGGCTTCGCCGAAAAGCAAAAAGAAAATTTCATAAAGAATTAGCTTAGGATGTTAAGAGGAATCGAGTAAAATCGGCTCAATTTCAAGAGTGGGGGTAAATGATTTTTGAAATTGATATCTACCCTCTTTACTGGACAATGTAAAGTTCAGTAAGGAGGGTTATTTTTATGCGCTACAGTTATGAATTCAAAAAAAGTATGAAGATATTCAACCTGGGATGAATGTAATCAGAGCTATTGTAGATGCTAGAACTTCTCAAAACCTTACTCAGAAGGAACTTGATAGTAACCAAGCTGATATAAGCAAGATTGAGAATGGAACACGAAATCCAAGTTTAGCAATGGTTAAAAGAATTGCTAAGGGGGTTGGGATGCAAGTGAAGATTGAGTATTCATATTTAAATATAGCAATCATCAAAAAATAAATTTGGGTGATTAATTTATTAATCCTATTTTATTGGAATAAGAAAATAAAATGCGATGTTGTATAAAATGTTTACTAAAGACGACTAAGAATCCAAAACGGATTCTTTTGTTTATGTTGTAAATAATGACTTTCAACATAGTAATACAGTATAATTTAAATATAAATGAGTATAGGAATAATTTTTTTTGGATATTGTGAAATATTATTACGGAGGTATAACATGGAAATTAAAGCAGTAAAATTTAGAAAAGATGGATTCTATACACAGCCTATGGTAATGGGTGGAGAAGAAGGTATGGAACAGTATGATAAGAATGTGAGATATAGAGGAAGTCTACAAAATTATCTTATCGATACTGGTGATGAAGTTATTCTAGTAGATACAGGAATACCATCAGGAACTCCTGAAGAAGTTCCTGATGAGAATAGTCTTCTCTATACAGGAAAAGATATCTGTAGTTATTTAGAAGCATTTGATGCACTTGGATATAAGAGGGAACAGGTGACTAAGATTCTATTAACTCATAAACATGCGGATCATTCTGGAGAGATTAGTTCTTTCCCTAATGCTAAGGTGTATGTTAATGAAGAAGAAATGAGTGCTGATGAATTAAAAGGTAAAGATAATCTTGTACCAGTTAAGTTTACAGATGGAGCATACTATAATTTCCCTGAAAGTCAGAAGATACAGGATGGTATTTATTTCATTAAAGCGAAAGGACATACTAATGGGAATAGTATTGTTATTGTAGAAAATGATGGATTATTTTATATGATACATGGAGATATTACTTATGTAGATGAAGCTTTATATGAAAATAAGTTATCTATTGTATTTGAAGATTTAGCAGCTGCTCGTGAGACTATGGATAGAGTAAGAGAGTTTGTGAAGGATCATCCTACAGTTTATTGTGGTACACATACACCTCAGGGATATGAGAATCTTGAAGCTAAGAGAGTGATTGATTTAGATCATCCTGTAGAGACAGTACTTGCGGATGTTGATTTTTCTTCAAAGAAAGGTACTGGTAAGTATGTATGTTCAGTTTGTGGTTATGTCTATGATCCTAGTGAACATGATGGTGTAGCTTTCGAGGATTTACCTGATGATTGGAAATGTCCTAGATGTAAGCAGCCTAAGGAGAAGTTTAATAAGGCATAATAGCTGATGATTAATGAATATAAAAGATGTTTTTAGAAGAATTGTTATAAGGAGTGATATATCTGAAAGCAGCAATATTGAATGGATATGATAAAAAAGGATGTGATCTTGTAGTAAAGGATATACCAATTCCTGATATTAATGATCAGGAAGTACTTGTAAAAATCCATACTGCAGGAGTAAATCCACTTGATAATATGATTATCCGTGGTGATGTGAAAATGATTGTCCCATATAAGTTTCCACTAGTCATGGGTAATGAGTTTGTGGGAGTTATAGATAAAGTTGGGGCATCTGTCAGCAAGTATTCAGTCGGTGATCGTGTTTATGGAAGAATGCCATTAAGTAAGATTGGTGCATTTGCACAGTTTGCAGCAATCAATCAGAATGCGATAGCCAAGGTTCCAGACTATCTATCTGATGAAGAGGCAGCTTGCGTGCCTCTTACAGCCTTGACTGCATTGCAGGCACTGGAACTAATGAACCCTAAAGAAGGAGAAACAATCTTTATCTCTGGAGGAACTGGAAGCCTTGGTGCAATGGCTATTCCTTTGGGTAAGAGTTATGGTCTAACTGTTATTACGAATGGTAGTGCTATAAATAAGGATCGTGTGCTTGCCTTAGGTGTAGATCGTTTTATTGATTATAAGACAGAAGATTATACAAAAGTATTGTCCGATGTAGATTATGTTCTCGATACATTGGGTGAGAGGGAACTTGCAAAGGAGTTCGGTATTCTTAAAAATGGAGGTAAACTTGTATCTCTTCGTGGTATGCCAAATGGTGAATTTGCACTTCGTACAGGAATGCCTGTATTGAAAAGATTGTTGCTAAAGATTGCTGGTCGTAAGTATGACAAAATGGCATCTAAAAAGAATCAAAAGTATTATTTCATTTTTGTTCATGAGGATGGAAAAGGTCTAGAGCGTATCTCTGATATTTTTACTGAACGTCATATTGAGGCATCTGTCGATGAAATGTTTTCACTAGATGATGTTAATAAGGCTCTTCAAAAAGTTGCGGCTGGTAAATCTAAAGGTAAAACAATTATTAATATTTAATTCATAAGAATATGTAAAGTAACGCCTCTGAATTACATCAGAGGCGTTACTTCGTATAAGTGCAATTTAACGTTGCATAACTAGGAGATGTTAATCTGAAACAATTGCTAATTTGAAGCTGAGATTTACAATTATTGATTGAGATAAACATAATGATTTAAAGGGATATTTATGACTGGTGTTTACTATCAAAATCTCATCTGTCGTGTACTAAATGAATCAACAATTAACAGTTGGGGTATAGCAGTAAATGAATGGGACATTGTAGATTGTGAGGAAGACGAGCATTGTGCATCTTTATAAAGGATTAACGCTCATCAGGCATTTCAATTACTATCTGCATATTTATTCTTCATTAGTTATCGTTCTTATAAAGGACTAATCTTTATTTGATTATCAAGAAAAAGAATTATCTAGTAGCATCAAATATGTTTAAAAAATAACTTAACATGGAATGATTATGATTGGGATAAGGAAATACTTTGGGAATATCAATTGTTTGAGATGTAAATTTAAAGAGATTTCATTATTTAAAATAGAATACTAATCAGTAAATGACATTCAAGAAGATTGAATGTCATTTTTGCGTGGAATATAATATTAATGTGTTTAAAGTTAATTGGAGGGAATAATATGCAATTACCATATTCAGAAGAACTCAATATTGGTCAATTGAGTAGACTCTTTGACAATACTACAAATTGTTATAAATTCTTTTGGTTTCAAGCAATCATAAGAAAACTAGATGGTAAGCATAAGAGCTTCTCATTTGATGAACTTATTAACGAAATGATTGCTGATGCGTGGTATATGGTAACTGAATATCATTTACGATTAGGACCATTAGGAATAACAGATAACTTAGAAGAAGTAGTAAAGTATATTTATGATAAATATGATTTTCGCTCTTCTGAAAAAAGAGTGAAGATCATAGAATTTCTTCAAAGTACTAAAGATAAAAAAATAATAAAGTATAAAAAAGATTTAACACTTAACGTACCATATCGATTACAGGTTCCTTTTTATGATGAAATAAAGATAGATAGAAAAGTATGGTATGGATCTAAGAAGACATTAACTGATGAAATTAATCGTCAACGAAGACTGATGTATTATTTTGTTTATGTTTCGGGGTTATCTACAATAATTGAAGTAGATGAAACATGGGCAGAATATCTATATAAGAATAAAGAAATTCTTAAAGGATGGACACAGTTGAAACTCATCCATTATCTTCAAAATAAAAATCCAAGTGTACCTGGAATTGCAGATAAGATAGAACCACCAGTAGAAAGAAATATTGAACGAGTAAGAAAGTATTGAAAGTCAATAATAAAGAAAGATCCAACAATAAGGGATATAATTATACGTTAAATATTGATATGTAAATTATGCAGAAGATCACTTTTGGTCCATTGGGCCAGAAGTGATACTAATTGAACAATTGGAGGACTGGATATGAAAAAGATAGTAGAAAATAATGCAAAAGAAATAATTGAATTGTTAAACGAAAATCGTTTTTTTTCATTTTTTAACAGATTTGTAATTATTCGTTTAAATAAGCGGTTTTTATGTTTGAATAATTCGAGTTTAGATGAATTATTTGAACTAAGTGTTGATAAACTAAGTGTTGATAAACTGCGAAAACGAAAGAAAGGAATGACGGCAAAGAAGTTCTTAAAAGAACATGGAGAAAATGTTTTGGGGTATCGTATATTTGATTCAGAAAAAAGGAAGGATCATATTGAAGGAAGATTAGTAAAAGATGATACTAAGCATGGTATTTACTTTACTATTGAAAAGTCGGAAATATTTAGATTTGTGTTAACAAATGGGGCTGAAAAATATGGAAATTCTTTGGCTGTTATATCTTTTAGAAATAAGTATAAATGGCCAATAAGAGGTGCACATATAGCTAAGGGTGGAGATACTCGAGGCACGTATAGATCGAGAATCTTTGTGGTAAAAGAAACAATGCTTCTTGATGATTATGGGTTGATAATGAAATTATATGACGAAGCAGATGATGAATTTAAACATTTAATTAAATACGATTATTTTTTTGAAATAGCAGTTGCTTATTATCGAACAAAAGAAATGAATGAGGTGGTAAGAGCTTTAATAGATATTAGAAAACAATATTAGAAAGAAAACTTGTGCTCCACTGGAGCACAAGTGGAGGTGAAAATTTGGGGATACACCTGTGACAATTAAGGTCATAGGCCTCGCCTAATGCGCACGACATAGGAAGTGCGGAAGGTGCATAATGTGGAGATTTTAGGTTGTAACTTTATGCGTATCCTGCTACTGTAAATTTAAGTGAAGTATCGGATTGTCCGCACAATGATGGAAATTCTCAGCTTTTCTACAGAATGCAGTGTTTATGGGGGCGGAGTTGCGAAGGTTCGTTCGGAATATTCGTGAATGCGGATAGTGAGATAATTGTAAAATGATGTGTTCAAGAATGTTGTCGCCACATGGTGGACAAGGTCGTTGAACTTTTGCGAAAGGCTGATTTTACAAGGGGTTAGCGCTGTGCGAAGCTTCGTGATTTACAAGAATTAGGACAGGGTGTCTGTCCTTGAAAAAGATAAGTGATTACACAATACAGTCACTATTCTTTGGAGCATTATATTTACTTTTGGTAGGTGCACCATCTTTCATGTGGAGCTTTTTACCGTTATATGTTAGAAAGCGTGATAAGGAGCAAATATCATATTTTTCGGCTTACCCAGAACTATGGGCGAATTCATTGGGCGAATGGGTTACAAAAGAGGCATCGATTGGTGAGCCGGTGTAGAATAATCGATTATAGTAATCTATAGCCACTTGTGGTCACTGTGACCACAAGTTTTTTTAAAATATAACACTGAAGTTTAAAGGGGCTGACCCGGATAGATAATCTGGATTAGTTTTCAAAAATAAAATGCGCCGGATAAATCCGACGCATTTTTTGGTATAATGTAATTATGAAAACTACAACATTAAACCATAAAAATTATAGCGCATTTCAGACTTA
>NZ_JAGBIX010000042.1:0-5980 GCF_017934775.1 Kandleria sp.
TCTGATTAAAAGTCAGATGCTCTACCAACTGAGCTAGCGAGTCATATGTTTATTATCTCCATTGGATTAAATAAATGGAGCGGGTGATGGGAATCGAACCCACGTAGTCAGCTTGGAAGGCTGAAGTTCTACCATTGAACTACACCCGCATAAAGATGGTGACTCGCAGGAGATTCGAACTCCTGACCCTCTGATTAAAAGTCAGATGCTCTACCAACTGAGCTAGCGAGTCAAAAAACATAAAACTAATAAAACCTTATAGAGATGGCTGGGCTAGCTGGATTCGAACCAGCGAAATGACAGAGTCAAAGTCTGTTGCCTTACCGCTTGGCTATAGCCCAATAGAGAATGGTGGGGAGGGACGGATTCGAACCATCGAACCAAAAGGAACTGAGTTACAGTCAGCCGCGTTTAGCCACTTCGCTACCTCCCCAGAAATTCTATTAAAATGGTGCCGGCTATAGGACTTGAACCCACAACCTACTGATTACAAGTCAGTTGCTCTACCAATTGAGCTAAGCCGGCTTATAAATGGTGGGGGCTAACGGGCTCGAACCGCTGACCCTCTGCTTGTAAGGCAGATGCTCTCCCAACTGAGCTAAGCCCCCGCTGTCGAATGCTCATACATAATAGCATTTCACTTATATGAAGTCAACATAATTTTTAAAAAAACTTTTATTTTCTTTTTCCCCTTCTATAAAAGAAAATCACCGCTTTTTGCGGTGATTTAAAATAAGTCCATTTCATCATCATTTTTATAATTGGCGTCCACTACAATTGTTTCCATCTGATCGATACATTCCTGTACCTGAGTTGCATAATCCCACTGTGATTCGAACTCTTCACACTTGTATGTCTTAGGTTTTGTAGCTGGTTTTTTAGGTGTAAAAATTGTACAACAATCTTCATGTGGACGAATAGAAATATCATATGTGCCAATTCTTTCTGCAACATCGATAATTTCTAATTTATCCATGCAGGCTACTGGTCTAATAACTGGTGTAGTGATAACACTGTTGATTGCAAGCATAGAATCTAAAGTCTGGCTTGCTACCTGTCCTACGCTTTCACCATTGACAATAGCTTTACAATGGCGTTTTCTTGCAACACCTTCCGCAATACGATACATCATACGTCTCATGACTGTCATCGCATAAGATTCTTCACAATGATCATAGACAGAAAGCTGTAATTTTGTAAATGGGATAATATGTACTGTAATCTTGCCATGAGCTGATTCTTTTAAGACATTAAGTAGATCTAATACTTTCTCTCTTGCTAAATCGTTTGTATAAGGTGGAGAGGCATAGTGGATACATTCAATATCGATTCCTCTCTTCATCATTAAATAACCTGCAACTGGCGAGTCAATACCACCTGAAAGCATCAATAATGCTTTTCCACCGATCCCTACAGGATATCCTCCTGCTCCCATTACGACATTATCCATAACGTAAGCAGCATCTTTTCTAAATTCTACTTTTACAAGAATATCTGGATTATGAACATCTACTTTTAGGTTTTCTTTTTTTGTCATGTTAAAGATATACCCAGCAATAGCTCTATTCATTTCAGGAGATGTCATTGGGAACTCTTTATCGCTTCTTTTTGTATTGATCTTAAAAGTAGTCCCTTCTGCTTCATCGACGATCTTGCAGGCTGCTTCTTTTACTTTCTGTAAGTCATGTTCTACCTTATAACATAAACTAAATGAATGAATCCCAAAGACTGTCTTTAATTTTGCACTGACTTTTTCTGGATCTTCTCCATTTAATAGGATAAAGATATGGTCATATGTCAACTCATATGATAACGATGTAAAATCATGCAAGATTTCTTTCGTGTTCTTTAAAAGCTTTCTTGTAAATAGTTTTCTGTTTTTTCCTTTTGTTGTTAATTCTCCAAAACGGACAATAATATGATTTGCTTCCATAATTACCTCTGTTTCTTTACTCTTGATAACGAAAGATCAAGAGCTTCAATAAATGTATTTAATTCTTCTTTTGTCGTTAAATGTGATAAAGAGATACGCAATGCACTAATCGCAATGTCATGATCCACATGCATAGCTGCTAAAGTGTGAGCCACTTCTGTCTTTCTTGATGCACAGGCACTCTTGGTTGAAATATAGATATCGCTTGTTTCTAGATCATGCACAAGAACTTCAGGCTTATAATGAGGAACAGATATATTCAATATAAATGGCGAAGCATCTTCTGGCGAATTGATCACAACAGCTTCTCTTTTGCTAAGCTGTTCTCTTAAATAATGATTTAATTCTTTTACATAAGCAAGATGTTCTTCCTGTTTCTCAAGTGCAAGTCTCATCGTTTTTGCTAGTACGATATAAGTACACGCATTCGATGTCCCGCCTCTTAATCCAAATTCCTGCTGTCCGGCAGAAATAAGTGGAACGATGGCTGTATTGTCTTTCTTATAGAGAAGACCGCTTCCCTTTAATCCATAGATCTTATGTGCTGAAAATGATGCAAGATCACATACTGAAAGATCAATTGGCAGCTTTCCTAATGCCTGAACCATATCTACATGATACTTTGTCTTGGGATTCTTTTTTCTTATTATACGTGAAATGTCTTTAATAGGATTGATTGTACCTACTTCATTATTGACATACATTGTTGATACAAGAATTGTATCTTCCCTGATCATATCTTCTAATTGAGAGATATCGAGATGCCCCTCTTGATCTACTGGAATATAATCTACTTCAAAGCCAAACACTTCCTCTAGCTGCTTGAATGTATTTGCTACACTGGAATGTTCAAAACTTGTTGTAATAATATGTTTACCTCTGTTGGCATATTGAAAACATACACCCTTGATGGCTGTATTGTTCGCTTCAGACGCACATGAAGTAAAAATGATTTCATCATTTTTGACATGAAGCATCTTAGCGATATGTTCTCTTGATTTTTCTAATAGCCCATTGACTTCATAACCTAAAGAATACGCACTGTCCGAATTGGCAAAATACTTCCCTAGAAGTTTTTGATACGTCTTATAGATTTCATCATTCAATGGTGTTGTTGCTACATAATCTAAATAAATCATATCTTTCCCTCTTTCCAATCACACCTATTTTACACTATTTTTTCTTTCTTACAAGAAAAAGAACCCTAACAGTGTAGGGTTCTTAATTAGCCGCAACTTCTTCTTGTTTTTTTATCATTTTTTCATAGCTTCCTGGTTCAATCTTTTCAATGATATCAACCGCAGTCGCTAATGCTTTCGTATATTCACCATTTCTAAATAATACTTCTGCTTTAGTTAGTTCAGTGTTGACTTCCATATAAGTTGAACGGAATCTGTTACCAAAGACAATAGCTTCTTCAACCATTTCAGCAGTAATGATGAGATTATGAACATTGTCATAAAGTTTATAGATGACATCTCTTGCCCCATCTACTTTCTTAGAAAGCTCTTCAAGCTTAACTGGCTTGTTCTCTTTAAATTCCTTGATTTCTTCAGCTTTTCTATAGGAATCCTGAATATAGTCCTTATAAGAATCATTGATCATTGGCAAATGATTATTCTTGATTTCAGACTTGATTTCCAATAATACAATATTGATATTCTCTAATTCATCTTCTGCTTTCTTTTCAACAATCTCAAGCTTTTCTTTTTGTGATTTGAAAGACTTGATCTGCGCATCATGAGTAGCCATAGAAGCAATCATGTTTTCTACTGTTTCCAATGTATCAGAATAAGCAAATTCACCAGAACCTAATTTATCATTAAGCTGCTTATATTCCTTAAGCATGCCTGTAAATTCTTCATATGTGCTCGCAATTGGCATAGCCTCTAAATCAATCACATACTTCTTTTCCATTTCACGATAAGCACGCATGCTTGTTTCATAATCCTGATCGATACGTTCAATCTCTTTAGAAAGAATTGACCATCTTTCCTTAAATGTCTTATAAGAAGTCTTCTCTTTACTTAAATCAATAACCAATGATTCAATATGATCAGTCAAGACTTCAAGCTTTTCTCCTGCTTCCTTGATTTCAACTGCTTTAACAAGATCAACGGATTCTTCTAGTTCTTCTTCAATCTCATCATAGCGATCTTCAGCGTTAAGCTGTTCTAATGCAAAGACGTCTTCTTGAAGATCTTCAATTAAATGAGCAACCTTTTCTACTTTTCCTGGAAGAAGCTTGCTGACAACTGAAACATAGGAAAGAAGATCTTTTAAATCAGCCGATAAGGCTTCAATACGTCCTTCAATCTGTTTAGTGAAAGCTTTTGCATCTTCAAATAACTGATTGTTCATCATTCCTTCTAGCTTAACGAAATCTTCATCAATACTATTGAAGATAACATTAACTTTAGGTACAAATGATTCAATCTTAGAACGTGATTCATCATATTGATTAGTCACTTCTCTGTATTTCTCTTTGACACGAATAATTTCAATTCTTTGAATATTTTCGATTTCAGTCACTTTTTCAATCTTCTTAAGAAGCTCTTTTGAATCTTTTTCATAAGTCGCATTCATCTGGCGAAGCTTTGCTAATTTCTTCTTAGCTCCTCTTAGCTTGCCATAGAAAAGCTGTTCGTCTACTTCATTGACAAGTACACCTAATTCATTTTGCTGAAAATCTACAATTCTATTATGTTCTTTTGCAAATTCTTCATATTGCTCAGCAACTTCTTTCATGTTCTTCGCAATACTTTGTACTCGTCCAAGACGATATTGGATTGGCAATGTCTTAATGCCGTTCATCTGATTTTCAATTTCGACAATTTCTTGTCTATATACTTTTAGTTTTAATGATCTATATATAAGAAGCGCAATAATCAAGAGCAATAGAATCACTCCGATAATAATAAGATTTCTAATGCCAATTAGCGCTATTATTTTATTTAAATAAGAAGTCAATTGTTCCATAGTTTAATGCTCCTTTTCTATTTCTTTTCTATTCTATCATATTATAAAAGTGTTTTCATCCATTTCTCTTTAAGTTTTTCTATTATTCAAGTCATAACACACGCAATTTTTTCTCTATTATTCATTGACTTTCCCATTTTTACATGTATAATACTTATTGCAATAAATGATAGCGGTACATAGAAGTTATACAGCTACGTTTTCACCGTAAGGTTGCAAAGTATTCCCGCAAAGAAATGCTTAATGGAAACATACGTATAATAAACTATGATCTCTATTGTTTTATGCGAATAAAACAATAAGGAGGTAACGTCAATGGCACGTTATACAGGACCTGTATGGAAGAAATCTAGAAGACTTGGTTTCTCTATACTTGAAAATGGAAAAGAATTAAACAAGAGACCTTATGCTCCAGGACAGCATGGTCAGAAGAGACATAAGTCTACTGAATATGGCTTACAGTTAGCTGAAAAGCAGAAAGTAAGACATATGTATGGTGTGAACGAAAAACAGTTCCACAACACTTACAACAGAGCTAACAAGATGGAAGGCGTAACTGGTGTAAACTTCTTATGCTTACTTGAATCAAGATTAGATAACGTTGTATACAGAATGGGTTATGCTTCAACAAGAAGACAGGCTAGACAGTTAGTTAACCATGGTCATATCACATTAAATGGTAAAAAGACTGATATCCCTTCATGTGAAGTTAAACCTGGTGATGTTGTAGCAGTTAGAGAAAAATCTCTTAACTTAGATATCATCAAAAATGCTTTAGAAGCTCAGATCACTGCACCTGGTTTCGTAGAAGTAGATAAAGAAAACAAAACTGGTAAGTTCACTAGATTACCTGAAAGATCTGAATTAAATCAGGAAATCAACGAACAGCTAATCGTAGAATACTACAACAGACTTGGATAATTCTTTAAAGAAGCTGTAACGAAATGATTTAAGCATTTCGTTACGCCTCTCTTTTTTACGTTAAAATTACCAAGTCATGCATGATGGATTCTCAGCCTTTCCATCATGTCTTTTTTTTAAAGAAAAAAGCCCCAAAAAAGGGCGCAA
>NZ_JAGBIX010000043.1:0-6375 GCF_017934775.1 Kandleria sp.
CACGGAAGTTAAGCATCGCAGCGGCGACGATAGTCGGAAACGGCAAAAACAGCACGCTGCCAGTCTGTCCGGTCCCCAAGGGGACTCCTTTTTTTTGCCATTTCACAGCAGATATGAATAAGCAAATAGATTTCACAACGATTGTGAATAGAGCATTGATAATCACAAGATGTGTGAAAAAAGAACTCGCAATTAACGAGTTCTTTTTATTTTGGATCCATCATATATTCTTTTTGATTAAACTTTTTTATATATGGTGACTGGTTTCCTTTTTCATTTAGTTTCTCCGATAGACGAGAGACAAGTTTATCAATAGAACTATTATCATCATAAAGAGGATTTTTCCAGATCGTTATAAATAATTCAGTACGAGACTGCGGCTGATATGGATGGGACATTAACGATTTTAATAATTTATATTCATTATTTGTCAGATCAACTACATCATCATCAAGGTACACAATCTGTGAAGTTGTATCCATGATAATGTCCTTGTAACGATAAATCTTTCTCGGTTTTAAAATCCCATTTCGGTAGATTGATAGAAACTTAGAATAGAGATCATTGTTCGAAAAAGGCACTCGAATATAGTCATCTGCACCATAATTTAACAAAGAATCTAAATATTTTTGAGAAAATTTTTTTGTCATGATAATAACTATTTTGTTATTTCTTTTACATTTGATTAAGAAACGAGAAAAATTGATTTTTGGAAAATTATCATCAACGATAAAAGCTGAGTGGCGATCATCGATTGATTCAAATTTACTTGAATATATCGTAGGAATTTGCATTGAAGAAAAATATTCACTTATGCTTTTTCCTCTATTTTCATCTGAATCTAGCACTAGTATTTCAAATTGTTTCAACATGATTTCACCCCTGTTTTTTTATAATTTTAACACATAATTTGTAGAATAAAATGACCAATCTGCCATTTCCTTTTATTGACAGGAGTTTACAACTTACATATAATAATTGACATTAGAAGTAACCAAGGAGGAAAGAATACTATGGAGATGAAAGATCTATTAGACGAATATGGTTGTCTCACTTTCAGTGACGAGGTCATGAAAGAAAGAATCCCTAAGTCAACTTACAAAGCTTTTCATGAAGCAATGGATAGAGGGGAACCATTGCCAAAAGAAGCTGCAACTGTTATTGCCAATGCAATGAAGATTTGGGCAATTGAACATGGTGCAACTCATTTTACACATTGGTTTACACCAATGACTGGATTAACTGCTGAGAAGCATGATGCCTTTTTAGAACCTAATCAGAATGGTGGAGCAGTTCTAGAATTTAGTGGTAAGACATTAAGAAAAGGGGAACCTGATGCATCTTCTTTTCCAAGTGGGGGTTTAAGAGCTACTTTCGAAGCAAGAGGTTATACTGCATGGGATGTTACTAGCCCAGCATTTGTAAAAGATGGTTCACTTTATATTCCAACATTATTCTGTTCATATACAGGAGAAGCGTTAGATAAAAAGACACCTTTATTAAGATCTTGCGATGCATTATCACATTCTGCTTGTAAATTATTGCCTTTATTAGGTGTTGAAGGAGTTCATAGCGTAACAGCATCAGTTGGTGCTGAACAGGAATACTTCCTAGTAGCTGATGAATATTGGCAGAAACGTATGGACTTAAGATTAACAGGTCGTACATTATATGGTGCAAATGCACCTAAAGGACAGGAACTTGAAGATCATTACTTCGGTTCAATTAAACGTAAAGTCGGCGCATTTATGAAGGACTTAGATAGAGAATTATGGAAATATGGTATTCCATCTAAGACTAAACATAACGAAGTAGCACCAGCACAGCATGAAGTTGCTTGTGTTTATTCAAGAGTAAATATTACAACTGACAACAACCACCTTTTAATGCAGTTAGCACAGGATATTGCTAAGAAGCATGGTTTAAGATGTTTATTACACGAAAAACCATTTGAAGGTGTCAATGGATCAGGTAAGCATGATAACTGGTCAGTAATGACAGATACAGGTATAAACTTATTCAATCCAGGAAAAAATCCAATTGAAAACTTACCATTCTTAGCTGCTTTAGCATGTACAGTTAAGGGTGTAGATGAATATGCTGAATTATTAAGAATGTCAGCAGCATCTGCTGGTAACGATCATCGATTAGGTGCTAATGAAGCTCCACCAGCTATTATTTCAATGTTCCTTGGTGAAGAATTAAATAATTTGGTGGATTCAATCATCAACGATGGTGAACTAAATGAAGTCACTAAAGAAAGATTTAGAACAGGTGTTGCCGTTGTACCTACATTCTCAAAAGATACAACAGATCGTAACAGAACATCTCCATTCGCATTTACAGGAAACAAATTCGAATTCCGTGCAGTAGGTTCAGCACAGTCTGTAGCCGGACCAAACACAATTCTAAATGTCATTCTTGCTGAAGAATTTGATCAGATGGCTGAAGAAATTCTTGGTGGAAAAGAACCAATGGAAGTTATTCGTGAATACTTAACTGATCACCAGAGAATTATCTTCAATGGTGATGGATACAGCGCTGAATGGGAAAAAGAAGCTGAAAGAAGAGGTCTTCCAAACAACAAGACTACTATTGAAGCTGCTCAGTGCTTAAAGAGTGAAAAAGCAATTGAATTATTCACAAAACATGATGTATATAATGACGTAGAATTAAAATCACGTTATGATATTCTTTTAGATGGTTACTGCAAGACATTAAGAGTAGAAGCATTAACTGCTCTTAAGATGGCTAAGACAGAAATCTATCCTTCAGTTGTTAAATATATTGGAACTGTAGCTAAAGATGCTAAAGAATTACAGGAATTATCTATTGATAATGTCTTCTTAAAAGAAAACCTTACAGAATTATCAACATTAGCAACACAGATGAAAGCAGAAATGGCTGCATTAGAAAAAGCTATTGATGAAGCTGATCACAATGATGCTGATATTAAAGAACAGGCATTATGCTGGAGAGATAGTGTATTAGCATCAATGAACAAATTAAGAGAAACAGCTGATACATTAGAAACAATGGTTGACCAGAATGATTGGCCAATTCCATCATATGTTGATTTATTATTCGGAATCTAAAAATGAAAGGAAGCTTTGCTTCTTTTCATTTTTTATTATGCTATAATATCCTTAATAAGGAGGGATGATTCCATGGAAATGAGATTATATCAAAGAAAAGATTTAAATCAGGTGATTGACTTATTTTATCGTGCAGTACATGAAGTGCAGTGTAATGATTATACGGAGGAAGAACGAGATGCTATTGCACCTAAAAATGTAGATCGTTATCATTGGGAAGCATCTCTTGAAAAGAATCATACACTTATTGTAGAAGATGAAGGTAAAATAATAGCCTTTGGCAATATTGGTACTACTGGTTATCTTGATCGTCTTTATATTGATAAGAAATATCTTCACCAAGGTATTGGTGCTAAGCTATTAGAAAGACTTGAACAGTATGCTAAAAAGCAAGGGAATAGCATTATTTATGTAACATCGTCCATTACATCAAAACCATTTTTTGAAAAACATGGATATGAGGAAATAGAAGAACAGATCAATGTAAGAAGGGGTGTAAGAATATTACGCTATCTTATGGAAAAGAAGATCTGATCTTCTTTTTTGTAAAATAAAAGTCAAAAAATAAATGAATACGCTCTCATTTATGTTATAGTTAATGTAAGAGAGGGTGTTTTTTATGAATATGTCATTGCAGCAATTTTTAGGTTTTGTAGAACAATCAAATATCCCAAGAGCAGCCTATGTTTTTAAAGAGAATAAAGTGGTTCCTCTTGCAGTGTCAAATGGGTTGTTAGAATTTTATAAAAACGTCTTTAATAGAGAAGAACTTTTAGAATATTATTCTAAATACATGTATAAATATACTCATCCTGATGATGTAGAACGTATTGTTTTTGAAGGAAGAAATTTTGCATTAAATGATGGTGTATATGATGTTGTCTATAAAGAATATATTCCCAATACTGAAAACTTGAGATTTATTCATTCACATGGTTATCATGAATATATTGATGGTACACGCGTTGCAATTATTTCTTATGATGATGTAACAAGTGCTTATGCGGATTATCATATTGATAACCAGTCTTATAATAGAACACTTAAAGGATTGATTGATGTTGATCGAGTAGGAGTAGCTATCGTTGATATTAAAACTCATGAACTGCTTTTATGTAATAAGAAAATGAAAGATCTTTTTAAACCACGAGTAATGATGGATACTGGTGTAACGTTTGAAAAGTTTTTTATTACCGATGATACAGATTACGTTTTTCCTTTTGAAAAGATTGAAGGAAAGTACGGTAAGATCATGAAAACTCCTTATAGTGATAAAGAGATGTTTATGCATGTCTATAAGACAAATTGGGGTTCTGAAGATGTTTATCTTGTAACTATTAATGATTATGATCTACAGTTCTTTGATAAGTTGACAGGACTACATAATTTTAGTTATCTGCTAGAAAGGGCAGGAGGATTTATCGAAGAAAATCTTGATGTATCTAAGACAAGCGTAGTCTTTTTAAATTATATTGCATTCTTGAATTATAATAATACAAGAGGTTTTCAAAAAGGAAATCAGCTGTTGAAAGATACTGCTGCTTTATTGGTAGAGAAGTTTCCAAATAGTCTTGTATGTCGTTTATCAGAGGATCATTTTGTAGTTGTCAGTGATCTAGATGTAGAGAATATTCTTGAAGAGATTCATGATGAAGCCTATAAGCTTGCACCTGGTGATTTTATGGAACTTAAGGCTGGTGTATATTATTTTAAAAACGATGATGATGTCAGCGTTGCTGTTGATAATGCCAAGCTTGCTTGTGATGAAATCAGACGTAATCTAGAAAAGTATATCTGTGTGTTTAAGCCTGAAATGAAGAGGTTTAATGAAATGACACAGTATGTTGTAGATAATTTTGAAAGAGCAATTAATGAGAAGCTCATTAAGGTCTATTATCAGCCAGTTATTAGAACAAGTACGAAGACATTGTGTGGATTTGAAGCTTTAGCGAGATGGGATGATCCTGAGTATGGTCTGCTTTCTCCCGCTGTCTTTATTCCTCCATTAGAAGAAACGCACATGATTCAAAGACTTGATATTTATGTCATTAATGAAGTCTGTAGGATGTTAAGAGAAAGAATTGATCAGCATTTAGATGTTGTCCCTGTATCATTTAACCTTTCTAGAATTGATTTCTTGACTGGTGATGTTGTTTCTACAATTGAAAGTATTATAAAAAAGTATAACATTTCAAAAGAATTGATTCATATTGAGATTGTGGAACGTATTGTTGGAGGTCAGTTTATTAAGAAGGAAATTCAACGTCTTAATGATGCAGGCTTTTCTATTTGGATTGATGATTTTGGTAGTGGTTATTCATCATTGAATATCTTAAAAGATTTTGCTTTTGATGAAATTAAGATTGATATGGAATTCTTGAGAAACTTTAATTCTAAATCACAAAGTATCATTGCTTCTACTGTAGGTATGGCTAAGGAGATTAGGGTTCATACATTAGCAGAAGGGGTAGAAACAAAGGAACATTTTGATTTCTTGTGTTCTATAGGATGTGAAAAAGTACAGGGATACTATTTTGGTAAACCTGCTCCTTTAGATGATGTATTGCAACATTGTAAGGATAAAGGACTTGATATTGAGACAAAAGAATGGTCGAAGTACTATCAGGAATTAAGCAGCGTTAATCTGTTGAATAGAACTCCTACTATTGTACTAGAAAGACGTGATCAGGAAATCTATTTATTGAATTATAATGGTGGATTTAAGGACTTTGTAAAACGTTTGGGATATAAGACAATTCATCAGTCACGATTGGAAAGTGTCTTTAATAATGAAAAATGGTGTGAACATATTCGAAATGCGATTGCGGTAGTACAAGTGAATAAGAAATCTGTTATTACTGATTTCTTTTTTGAAGAGCGAAAGTATTTTCTGAAGATTAAATATTTAACACATTATAAAAATCATTGTGGTGTAATTTGTCGGATCTTTGATACAAATATTGATTAAGAAGGCAGCTCAAGAATGAGCTGCCTTTCATTGTAAAACAATAAAACCCACAGCTATGCTGTGAGGTTGTTTTAAGACTTCAGTGAAGTGGTAAAGGCATTGTAAATGATAAAATCCCCTCTGTATAATGATTGTGCGGTCTGCCAACTGCGCAATTGAATACAGGAGGGATTTATGTCATATACAGATGACTTACATAGTTTATCACATACAAAATGGAATTGTAAATATCATGTGGTGTTTGCCCCTAAATATAGGAGAAAAGCATTTTATGATTATAGAAGAATTGAAATTGGTAAGATTTTAAGAGAC
>NZ_JAGBIX010000044.1:0-11358 GCF_017934775.1 Kandleria sp.
AAATAGATTGAGAAATGAGAATCTCCTGAATGGTAGATATTTCCTCCTGGTGTCTTAATCAAATAATTGACAGCCTTATCGTCCATATCTGTTGGACATTTTCCTCTTAAGACTTCTCGATCTGCTCCTGTTGAATCAGTTGTGACAATACAAGTTCTATCAAATGAATCTAAAGCGATGATTTCCATGTCTTTGATCTTGATAGTATCTCCTGGTTTTACAGTAATGCATCTTTCTTCTGGTACGCCCCACTTTAACCAGAATTCTACTGATTTTTTTGGTCCAATAAATGGTACTGGAATCTCATTGCCGTTTTCATCAACTGTTGTCATTCCACTATTTACAACATGTGCTGCCCATTCTGGTGACATATGATCTTGATGATAATGAGTTGCAAGTACCGCATCTACTTTCTTGAATGCAAATGGATCAAAGACAAATGGAATATTGCGAAGGTTTGGCTGCATTGCGCGTGCTCCACACATGTTGGCCATCTGATGTCCCACTTTCATCTTGCCATCACCATGTGTTCTTTTCCCATTGCCTGTCCATAAATCAATTGTAATGTTGGCATCACCAGGTGTCTTAAGCCACATTCCTGTACAGCCTAGCCACCACATTGAAACATTGCCAGGTTTTACGACTTCATTTTCAATATCTTCTACCAACTGAGTATTTCAGCGACTTAGCGACATTGATTCAGTCGTAGAGCGACACTGATTCAGTCAATCGGCGACAGTAATTCAGTGAAAGAGCGACGCCATTTCAGTCGCAGAGCGACACTTTTTCTTATTGATATAAAGCTAGCGATGATACAATCATCACTAGCTCTTTTTGTACAAGTTTTTTTATTTTCTTGCTCTCATTGATCGATTGCCCTTAATATAGATGGTGTAGGAGGATGATGTGATCCTGTCAAGTATCGCATCGGCTATTG
This sequence comes from Kandleria sp., assembly GCF_017934775.1. Taxonomy (NCBI): domain Bacteria; kingdom Bacillati; phylum Bacillota; class Erysipelotrichia; order Erysipelotrichales; family Coprobacillaceae; genus Kandleria; species Kandleria sp. The sequence goes on from NZ_JAGBIX010000044.1 coordinate 938, forward strand.
TGCCTCCACCAAGATAGTCATGCCATACACTTGTACGAGTCTGAGATGCAAATATTGTTGAATGAAGTTCATTTCTTCCTTCCATTATTTCAAACAGGTATTCCTGCTGCTGTGGAGTTGCCTTTACCAGAAGCCAATCGTCAATGATCAACAGATCAAAGTTGATGTAGAATTTTATTCTCTGCATATACTTATCGCGGTTCTTTGCTTTCTCGATATCATAAAGAAGATCGGGAAGTCTTATGTATCTGACTCTGTAGAGCCTGTTGCAGGCATCGATTCCCAGAGCTGATACAATGAATGTCTTTCCGGCTCCAGTTGCTCCAAATACACAGACGTTTGTACCGTCTTCTATATACTGTCCGGTCGCTAGAGTCGCTATTGTCTTCTTGTCAAGTTCACGGTCTTCATAATAGTGAATATCATTGAGTGATGCGTTGGGCTGCTTTATTCTCGATCTTCTGATGAGTCCTTTGATCTTTTCCTGATTCTTGGCATCCACCTGTGGCTGAAGAAGCAGTGCCAGCTGCTCATCAAAGTTCAGTTCATTGAATGCCTTGTCATTGGATAGTGTCTTATAATTGTCAGCCATGTTAGTAAGTCCCAGCTTCAAAAGATTGTCGATGTTGTCATTGATCATGATAGTTGTCCTCATTATTATAGTATGATGCACCACGCAGAATCTCACCGCTGTGGTCTGCATCAGATCTTGTCTTTTCATCCTGCTCATGAAGATATTCAATATAAGACTTGAAGTTTCTGTAGCTGCAGGAAATGTGATTTTGAATCATATGGATGGAAGTCTGTTCCATCAGTCTTCTGCTGAATCTTTCCGAAAGATGCAGAATCGACATTATTCGCTTGTATATATGCTGCTCATATTCTGCCTTCTCAAATTCCTGGTCAATAAGTGCAGCAGTTAATGGGCCTATATCAGATGCCCATCTTTTCATTTTTTCAGAATTCCATTTTTCAAAGGCTGCATGGTTCTCTGGCATGTGATCTGCACTGGTCGTATAGGAGTTCTTTCCATAGCTTCTTATGTGTACCGCAATTCTTTTATTGTTGTAAAAGATCTCGATTGCTGAATCCGTGATCCTTACCCTGACTTTCTTTCGTACATATCTGTATGGAACTGAGTACCAGTTCTTCATCACCTGAATATGATAATTGTATTGGACGGTTGCTTCCTTCCATTCGCCATATTCATAAGGCTGCTTGGGAATCGGCTGTAGCGTTTCTCTCTCTTCATTCTCAAAAACGTGCTGTCTGCTGAACGGTCTCTTTTGGAACGGTTTCCTGTTGAGCTCATTAAGAAGTCTGCTTATTTCCTTGTTGATATCGCTTACGGATGTGAACCTTTTGTTTCTCAGTCTTGCAATCAGCTGCGTTGAAAGATAGCCTACTGAACTTTCTGCAGAGCTCTTGTCCTTTGGACGGCGAACACGTGCAGGTACAATTACTGCACCGTAATATCTGGCCATTTCTCTATATGATTCATTGAGAATCATATCCTCATATTTCTTATGAGAAATCACACCTGTCTTCAGATTGTCTGGAACAAGTATGACCGGAACTCCTTCAAAGTGCTTGAACATGGTTATATGCACATTGATCCATGTTCCTTGTTTCATGTCTGCAGTTGCCTCGGCGTACATATACTGACTGAAAGGAAGAACAGCCACGAACAGATATGCCTTTCCGATTACTGCATTTTCTGATAGATCGTAGAGCGGAAATGTTGAACCTGCCCAGTCAACTTCAAGTTTTTCACCTAGCTTTCTGTTGATATGCATAGTAAGTTTGTGCTCTTCACAGTATTGCCTGTAGAGTGTAGTGAAGTGAGTGTACTTCATAAAAGGCGTACCTTTTTCTATGCATTTTTCAGAGTATTCTTCCCGCAGGAGCTTGAGAGTCACGTTTCTTTTCTGCATTTCATTATGGACATACTCATAATCAGGTCTTTCCTCATAAAGTTCAAGAGATCTCTTTCCCTTGAAAAGCTCAGTGATTTCTCTGTTGCTCTTGTCCCTGATATCCTCATAGCTGATATCAAGGCTCTGAGCCTTATCAATCGTTTTCTTGATTGTATGGCTTGAACAGTGAACAGCCTTAATGATTACTCTCTGAGAGATTCCTAATGAGCTCAATCTCATTATTTCTCTTATCTTGTCTGTCATTTTTATTCACCACCTTTCTGCGGAAGTATCCTACAAAATATATTGTAATAGTACTTATACAGGAGATGTAGAACTGTCGCTGTTAGACTGAAAAGACGTCGCTCATGAACTGAAGCGACGTCGCTCTTCGACTGAAATCATGTATTTTTTGGATCGTAATACTCAACCAACCATGTTCCCCATTCTGGGAATGTACTATTGATCCAATTTTCTCTTGTGATTTCTGAAATTTTACTCATTTTTTTCTCCTTTTATCGTAGTTTTTTCGATTCATGAATCCTTACCTTTGTACAATCTCATCATATCATTTATATGAACATAAACAAGATTGTTTTATGATTGTTTATTCTGTTTATGATTGTTTATAAAAATTATATGAGCATTTATTTCGTTTTATGTCCGTTTACTTGTTCAAAATAAAAAAAGATACCCTAGGGTACCTTTATCACTTGTATATTCTGTTTTGTTAATTGATTAATTTCTTTCTCATCAGCCTTCTGATCAGTGATTACATCAGTGATCATTGAAATAGGACAACTAACAAAGCTGCATATTTTTCCTATCTTAGTATGGTCTGCTAATATATAGGATTTCACATGACTGCGATTGAACATGGCTTCATTGATCTTAACTTCATTTAGAATATCCGTTGTCATACCTACTTTACTTGAAAGACCACTGCATCCTAAAAATGTTTTTGTAGCCCAAGATTTATTGACACTATCTAAGGCAAACTCCCCTACCATTGTTCCTTTTACATAACGTAATTCTCCACCAGTGAGAATAACTGTCACTTCAGGAGAATGGGGTTCATTAATCGCATTTCCATTATTAGTAATAACCGTTACTGCCTTGGCTGTAATGTATCTAATCATTGATAATGCGGTTCTGCTTGTATTAATAAATAAGATATCTCCATCATTGACAAGAGTTGCAGCGTATTTGGCAATTCTATTTCTTTCTTTTAGAAGTTCATCTTCTTTCGTTGTCTTCTTCTCAATGATTTTGGCTCCACCATGAAAACGTTCAATGAGTCCTTGATCTTCAAGGTACTGAAAGTCTCTTCTTATTGTTAATGAAGAAACATTCAAATTCCTGACCATGTCTTCTACCCTGATACTCCCCTTCTCAATAACCTGATGAAGTATCTCCTGTCTTCTTTTATCTACAATTTGTTTTGATTGTTTCACTTGTATCTCTTCTTTCTATAAAAGAGTTGTATTTATCAATAAAATTCTATCATGTTTAGACATGTTTTCCTATGAATTTACTTCATTTAAAAAGAATATATTAAAACGGAGCTTATAATAGGAAATTAAGCTCCGTTTTAAACAATTATTCCTAAATATAAGTAATGTGATTTGACCAATTCAAGTTATAAATATTTCATTTAAAAATACTATTAATCATCAATAATTATCATTTTCGTTACATAACCCTTTTTTACCTTGAAAAGAACCACAAAATCTCCAGAATCCGGATATTTTATCACATATCGAACAGTATTTTTTATGTCAATAAATGTCAATTTTTCTAACCTTTTTGTATCATAAAGCTTAGTAGCCCCAGAAACAGTAGTATAATAATACTTACACTTCTTACTTATCTTAAACACTTTAGATCTACCTATATATTTCATGGTATGATGATTATTTTTCTTATAATATTCAATAGAAGTTCCTTTTATTGTTTTTACAGACAACTTTTTTCCTTTTTTCTTAAAGGTCATACAAGCAGAACCATAAACAACATAATAACCAGATTTTGTTTTTGCATTAATACTGCTTAATGTCAATGCAAATAAAAGCATTACGCTTAACACTATCGTCATTAGCTTTGCAATATATTTTTTCATAAGTATCATCCTTTTAATATAATCAAACATTTAACTCAGAAGAAGGATTATATTTAAGTTTACCTTTTCTTAGTTTTGCTAATTTCTTCAAGTTAGCATCTTCGTATGTATTCCAAACCATCTGTGTATCTTCATATAGATATTCATCTTTGTAATACCAATTCTTCGCATCAAAATATCTTTGAATAGAATTATTATTAATAAATGAATAACCATGTCGTGCATAGATTTCATTAATCGCAATTCTTAATTGGGTTGGTGTCTTAATTGAAGATAACTGCGATGCCGTTAAATATTCTGAATCACTATTTTCAAATACATACCCATCAGCATCTCTAATTCTCTCATCCACTGTCTGTCCATTCACTCTTGCTTCATATTTACTAGTATCATAATTCACTACAAATGATTTTTGTCCAGTTACAGTATAATCATCTTCATCAATATTTATTGTAACAGTAACTTCTTCACTATTTTTCAATCCTGTAGATTTACTATACTTAAAGTATTCATTTTTAATATTATTTATGATTTCTTGAGATTTTGTACCCTCGCTATCCGTACGCCAATGAAATTTTGTTTTTGTATAATCAATATCAGCATTGTTTTCATTTACAGTGTATGCTGGTTCAACAGCAGATAATGTAATATGAATTTTATCATCACTCTTTGTTTTTACAGTTGATGTCAAAGATGAAGATTTTGTTTTAGTAGTGTCACTCTTTTTATTAAGAAAATAAAAGCCACCTGTAAATACACCTACAGCTAACACAAAGCACAATGCTATCAGTAAGGCTTTCTTCGTTTGCTTAGAACTTTCTGGAGAACTATCATTATTAGTATTATCTTCAGAAATAGTCTCTTCTTTATTTTCTTCCTCTACTGAATCGTTTGTATCATCAAATTCAAATTTCTTATTTGAGTTTTCATCTTCATTTTGAACATTATCATCTATAGCTTCTGATAAATCATTGTCTTCAATTATCTCTTGATCATTATCTTCTTTTTGATCTTCGTCTAACTCAACTTTATCGTTTAATGTAGCACTATCTAAATCGACTTGATCTTCATCCTCAACAGAATTCTTTTCCATCTCTTGATTATCATCAATAACGCTTTCTTCTAATTTGTGATCATCGTCATCATTTAATAGATCTTCAGGTAATTTGTAACCACAATGGCCACAAAATACTGACCCCTCCATTAATGGTTTACCACAATTTGGACAAAATCTCATATTAATTCCTCATTTCATTTAATATATTAATCAGCTTGCATTATTCCTAATTTTGTAATTGTTTTATTTTTGATATTTGCATATAACCTATCATCATAATAAACAACTCTTCTTTTTCTTTTTTTTAAATAATGACCATCTATCCAATACACATCTCCAATATCTTTTTCATGCTTAAACGTCATTTGTTTAAAAAATTTCTTTTTTGTAGTTCGTTTTGTAAATTTTCCCTCAAGCCAATATTGCATATAATATTTTGTTTTCTTATTAATCTTATAACTATATGTTTTGCCGATTCCTACTATGTCATCCTCCTGAAAGGCAACATTCTCACAAAACGCCATTTTTCTATAATATAATCGATTCCCTTTTAGCTTTACAAAAGAAAGATATCTATGTTTTGTACGTGCATACGTATTCTTCTGATGTGTTACTAAAACAGTAAATACCATTAAGATAGCTATAAATGCCTTTAACGATCTTTTCATAGTCTTCACTCCTTTTTTATTATTAATCCACTTCGATAACATCTTCCGTAATTTCTGAATTAATATTATGTAAAGAAGATGCTATATCATCATCTCTTTTAATGTATTCATCTTCATTATCTTTCAGCATTGACTTATATGTAGAATAGTTACCAAATGTTTCATTATTTAAATCAGAATTTACATTCGTGATTTCATAGTAGTAATAATCTGTAGAAGTCGTTACTGTGTCATAATAATCTTTTGAAGTATGATTATCTTTAAATACCGCTACAAGTGAATCTTTCTTGTTATATTTTACAAGGTATGTTCCACAATATGAGAATCGATATGTTTCATAGTAATCATTTGTATACTCATTCTTTAGATATGTTAAAGCCTTATCTTTAATTAGTGCGATAGTATCCTTTGGAACTTCTTTTGCTTCTTTGAATCTATGAATAAGATTTTCAACTTTAATCACTTTTGAAGCACTTGTAACATGTAGCTTTAATTTATCAGCAGTATCTTTATTGTAAACAGTAGTAACAGTAACACTGTCTCCGTTTTCCAAGTTCTCATCTTTTGAATAGTTATACTCGATACTATTAACAAAATCAGCAATTTCCTTATTGCTTTTATCATATTCAACGTTATTAGTCACATCATCAATATAGGCTTCTCCAGATATTCCTTTATATGTCAAGCTAATATTCTTAGCTAGATCAATATTGGTATAATTTAAATAATCATCCCATATGTAATAACCAATACCCATCGCCAACAATAACGCAATAACTACACCACCAATTGTTTTTTGTTTTCTTGTAAAACTGACAGTATTTTTTTTATTAGTTTGATTATTAGAAACATTTGTTTTCTTCAATGAATTCAAAGAAATAGTCTCATATGTTTGTTGCTCTTTCTTATAATAAGTAACAAATAGATAAATGGAGTAAGCAAGAACAACGGCCCCAAACCCCAATGCTAAAGCAAGAGAATTTACAGTTTCTTCCGGATTTTTTAAGATATTATAGGCATCCGAAACTAACCCTGATGATATTTTTCCACTAAATACATCTGATAAATCCAACGATAGCAATGATTGAATTGTGCTGATCGTTTTAAAATTAATAAAAAGCAATAAAATATTAATACCGCTTAATCCTGCTAATATTGTAGTCTTAATATCTTTATGTTTTCTCGCATTAATAATTGAAAAAACACAAACATAAAGACAAAGTACCATTGCTATGTAGTAACAAGGTGGTATCAATTTTAATGATTGAATAGCTGAAGAAATACTACTCATACTATCAGACAGAGAATTAGAAGAAATAGAACCACTAATTCCTTTTAAAGAGACAATGATAAATAATAGTAAAGCGCCCACTATCATTCCACATATTGATAGTAGTTTTACATTACTAAACTCTCTCATCAACGATAATTGTTTTGTTTTCTTTTGCTGATTATTATTAACAGACTTGTTTTGCATTTCTACTTTACTACCGCAGTAGGGACAAAAATTAGTAGCGCCATTAAACTCCTTTCCGCACTTCGTACATTTCATAAAAATCCCCCTCTCTTTTATTAAAAAGAATGATATTTATTTCCTTGATATACAATTAATATTTACTCTTTAAAGCAAATTTGATTGGTCTTGTACCCTGATTCACTTCATATGATGAAATACAGATATAGACCTTATGACCATTAACATAAAACTGAATTTTATTTGGATGTCTAATATAATCAGATATGCTTGATCCACTTATTCCTTCTCTAAGGAGAGCGTTCTTAATACTTACTAAGACACATGATTTTTGACCTTTTGCGACATCAAAAAGTTTTAATAGTTTTCCTTTCTTATTAAAGGTATATCCATAATAGTATCTATTAGCTACTCCTCCAAAATGGGAATCATTTGTTCGACAAAGACTGAAAATAGACTTTGTATTCTTAGTTACTCTGACATTGCTTTTATCCCACCAATCATAATGATCTTGTCTAAAATCCGCATTGGATGCTCCTGTATTCACTTCATTTTGATCTCTTTTATCAATTTTATTAAGGTATGATCTAATCTTCTTGCTTCTCTTTGAATTTCCTTTTACGAGTACTTTTTTATAATATTTTGTAAAAGTTCTTCCTTGATAATGATATGTGTAATCTACTTTCTTATATTTATAAGATAATGCACTGATGTTATTTATTGATAACATCATCATTAAGAGTGATAAGATGACTGCTATATATCTCTTCATAACAAAACTCCTTATTAATAAGCTTTAATATGTTTTTTAATCTTTGATGCAGAAACAAATTTTCCTTTGATTTTTCTACTCTTCTTCATATTAAATGCCGCTTTTAATTTCTTTTTATATGTTTTCTTAGAAACCTTTTTATTATTCCATTCATAATGTTTTAATGTTGATAATTCATTATATGGATACATACCACCAGTAAACTTAAACTTACCCTTTTTTATAGTGATAATGTCATCATTGCTAATGTGCTTATATTCGTAATGATAATACAATTTATTTTTTCCAGGGATGTATCTCAAATCACTTATTAATAGATTATAATACCAGGCATCAATTTTTTTATTATTGCTTGTCAATACAATATCACTTCTTCGATAATCAGTGAGCCATACGTCATTTTCAATAAATAATTCAGGAATTGAATCCCTATTAATATCTAATAAGAAATATCTTATTTTTTCTGTTGCATGTGTTTTACGTTTTTCATTTTCAATCTTATTAATAAACTTAATATACTCAGTTTTCCAATGATTACGTTTTGCCTGCACACTCGTTATGCTTACTCCCATCATAAATAAACAGACAAAACAAATGATAATCTTTTTAATCATAATTAATTCTCCCTTCTTATATCATTATTTGTTTCCTTTAATAAAATTTTACCATTTTTTGATACCGCTACCAAATGGTAGCGAATTTTTTTGAAAAATAGTGGATTACATCTTGTCACAAAATGGTCAAAAAGTTTTCTGCTACCATACGGTTGCTCTTGAACAATGGTTATTCTCTTGCTTATAATGACTATAGAAAAGTATGAAAGGAATGATTTATTATGATGAAAAGGAGATTTTTTAGTCTATTAGTAACTATTGCAATGACGTGTTCACTTATAATAATGAATCAAGTGAATACTTCTCAGGCTGCTTCGGGAGTCTATAATAAACTAGTAAGTCTTAAGTCTTCGTATCCTAGTGGAAAGTTCTGGAATCACAAAGTAACGAGTTCTAGTAATACCGGGGATGCTTTAGCGAGAAATAAAAATGAATCCTATGCGGATTCAGTAACATCAACACCTTGTTACTCCCATAATATGTCCAATGTTCCAACAGGAAAATATGATTGTAATTATTTTGATGGTGGTATGCAATGTGATGGTTTTGCAAAAAGAATATTCTATAGAGTATTTGGTCAACGTGTTACATCACTTGGTAATAGAACCGATACAGCTAATTTAAGAGTTGGGGATTTTGTAAGATTTAAATTTGGTCATTCAGCTATTGTCTATTCTATCAGTGGGAATACCCTTCGTGTTGTAGAATGTAATTTAAGTGGGTATGGTGCTCATAGAAACTGTGAAATCAGATGGGATGGTTATGAAAGTAATTATTCTAAAGCTAATATTTCTTATTTTAGACGTGCCAGCAATTATGATTCTATCAATAATACTGATACGACTAAGCCAGTTATTTCTAACGTAAAAATTAAAAATATTACTTCTTCAAGCTATACTGTTTCATGTACAGCAACAGATAACGTAGGTATTGATCGCGTACAGTTCCCTACTTGGACTGGAAATAAAGGTCAGGATGATCTTGCTTCATCTTGGTGGACAAATACAAGTGTACGTGGTTCTAAGAACGGTAATACTTATAGTTTCACTGTTTATATTTCTGCTCATAACAATGAACGTGGAAATTATTACACTCATATTTATGCTTATGATAAAGCTGGAAACAGTCAAGTTTATTATTGTCCGATTGTAACGTTACATGAAGCACCTTCTAAATCGACATTACCTGTCAATGCAGGAACAAGTTATGAGCCAACTCGCTTTAATTGGACTGCTACAAAGAATACCGGTCATTATGATTTACGTATTTATCTAGGTAAGAATCTTTATAAATATGAACATCATATCAAGAGTACTAACTATTCTATTACATTACCAGAAGGACAATATTCTGCTTTTATTTGCTCTGTGAATTTTGAACATGGAGAAAACTTTACAATAGGCAATTGGGTTAACTTCACTGTTGTCAAAGGTGTCCCTAAACCAAAACCTGTGGTTCCAAAAAAAGTATCTCCACCGACTTATACAATCAATTCTGTAGTTTGGCGTTTTGCAAAAGGTAAGAAAAAATCTATTAGTACAAGCTGGAACAGCATCACTAATGCAAAATATGAAGTCTGGTATAAACTAACTGGAAAGAAAAAATGGTCTAAGAAACGTTGTTCTAAGACAGCTTATACTATCAAAAACTTAAAAAAGAACGCTCTTTTTAAGTAAATTGTTGCTTTAGGTTATTTTATTCAGCAAAAATACCATAGCGATATTCGTAATATGCTTCCTTAAGTGAAATAGGCATAGGTGTAGCTCTTACCATTTCATTACTGAAAGCCTCAGTATCCATC
>NZ_JAGBIX010000045.1:0-23337 GCF_017934775.1 Kandleria sp.
ACTTCTGGTTCAGTGACATCTGCACATATGCAGATGTCACTGAAGAATAGAACCATGCCTACTGCATTTCTGCAGTAAACAAATCAGACAGAAATCAAAAAAACAGGAATCAAGAATTTACACAAAATTCTTGACGCTATCGCTAAAGCAAGTGTTAAACAATATAAAAATACAATGACAAGATATTCAAATCTAAAGATAAATAAATTAACACTAATTAATGTTCTAATAACATCACATATCACAATAGCAAGAGAAGAATAGAGAGAAAGACTAACACAAGCAAATATATTTTTTATTTTTCTTTCATGTCTTGTCTCTCTTATTTTTACCATAAGATTTTCTCTATCATTAAGACAAGACACTATAACAAGTGATAACCCTAAAAACAGAAAAATAGTACGGATCTTAGGCACTGTCACAAATGAAGAAAATATAAGTGTCATTATATAAAATAAGACAAGAAGCTTTGTTCTATTCCTGTTCATCATAAATGATACCTACCTTAAAAATTATTCCTAGGATAATTATTGTTAGTATAAAGACAATAATCATTGGCATAAAACTTATCTTCTCATATCTAAGGTCAATAACATTGACATATGCATAATCCGGAAATATCTCACCTGTATAAAATGAATTGAATAAATAAATTCCAAATGTAATTAACACGGAAATATACTTATTAAAATATGTGAATAATGAAATAGAATAGCTTATTCCACATAATAGAGCTGTTGCAGTACCAATTAAAATAACATGAAAGAAAAAATAAAAGTTTGGTGCAAACGTATACCAATAACCCATGATCCCTTTGAAATTAGGAGTTAGACCATACGCTGTAGTTTTAAATGTACTATTCACTCCGCCACTTAATGGATAAGCGATTAGTGATACAAAAAAACTAATTAAAAGCGGTAATGCAATTATTAGAAATCCTGAAATCATTGAAGCAATAAGATGATAATTATGGTATTTATTTTTTTCATCCCTTGTAGCTATACAAGCTGTCATATTTGCTTCATAATCTTCTGCATAACCCTGTGAGCATGCAAAACACGCCATAAGAGGAGCTGCCACCAAAAACATCGTATGTAAACTTATTGTCAATGTAGAATACAAAAGTGTCACTTCTGGTGCTTCAATAGCTGCTATATAACCATCTAATCCATAATCCTGTATAATTTCTCGTCCAAGTGGCATAAAGCATACAATCATAATACATAAAAAAGCAATCAGATACTTTCTACTCCACATGATCTTTTTAAGATATATTCCAATATTCATTTTCCACCTCTTGAATAGATTTCCTTTTAAATAAAAATATATTGTAAATCATTATATATAGTATATATATATATATATCATCAATAAGTCAATTGCTATTGACATAACCAGAATCACAAATACTTTGATTTACTTGTCAAAAACTAAAAAAGCATGATGAATAATCAAAGCTATTCCACATATATAGCGTCTTGGAGAAGCAATGTATTTATAAATATTCAATAATGCATTGCTTGTATTACGATAAGAGCTTCCTTCATAAACATGACAATAAACTATTGAAATTAAAAGCAAAATTAATAATGAAATAAAAAAGAGCGTGTATTACGCTCTTACATCTCGAATGCCATCACCTGCTTGTGGTGCGCTTTCTGTCGTATAGTTAGAGAAACGTGAGAACTGACGTTCAAAGACAAGTGGGATATCGGCTGTTGCACCATTTCTGTGCTTAGCGATAATGATTTCTGTCAATCCGTTTGTTTCTGCTTCTTTTTCTTTATTCTGATAATCTTCACGATGAATAAATGCGACAATGTCCGCATCCTGTTCGATTGCCCCTGATTCACGTAAATCGGAAAGCATTGGCTTTCCTTTACGCTGTTCTACCTGACGAGATAACTGCGACAAGGCAATAACAGGGCATTCTAGTTCTCTGGCCATGGCTTTTAGCTGACGTGAGATATCTGATACTTCCTGCTGACGTGATTCTCTTGAATTGGCTGGTCCACTGATCAGCTGAAGATAATCGATAATGACAAGAGCTAAACCATGTTCTTGTTTTAATCTTCTACATTTAGCAGCGATTTCTCCAACTTTGATTCCTGCTGAATCATCTATGAAAAGATTACATTTTGTAACCTTTTCTGCCGCAGCATAGTATTTAGTAGGATTTTCTTTAAGAATTGCACCGTTCTTTAATGAATCATTGTTTATTCCCCCACTGCAACAAAGTAATCTGTTGACTAGCTGAGCAGCTGGCATTTCTAGTGAAAATACTGCAACAGCATCAGGGCTTTGGAATGATGCATTATGGGCGATATTTAAGGCGAATGCGGTCTTACCAACAGATGGACGGGCAGCTAAGATAATTAAATCCCCTGGCTGGAATCCCGATGTTAATCTATCGATATCACGATATCCTGTCTTTACCCCGGAAATATTTCCACCGTTCTTTTGTAATAAGACAAGACGATCTGTTACTTCCTGAATGACATCATTGATATTCTGGAATTCACCCGCATTACGATCTCTTGTAACATCTAGGAAATTCTTTTCTACTGTAGAAATAAAATCATTCATATCTCCGACTTCATCATAAGCCTGAGAAATAATTTTAGTAGATTCTTGAATTAATCTTCTTAATAATGACTTATCATTAAGAAGATTAAGATAATACTGAGTATGAGCAGTAGTAGGAACTGATTCACTCAACTGCATCAAGTATTCAACTCCTCCAACTTTATCAAGAATCTTCTTATCCATAAGATATGTCGTGAGGGTAGTAACATCTACTGGGACGCTACTATCATGAAGGTATTTCATACCTTCAAAAATCATCTTATGTTTATCATAATAGAAATCCTGAGGCAGAGCCACATTGATGACTTCTGCACAGGCATCTTTATCAATAAGCATCGCTCCTAAAAGAGCACGTTCTGCTTCAAGATCATGTGGATACTCTCTTTCCATAAGATCCCTCCTATTTTTCAGTTAAATGTACATTAACAGTACCAAATACACCTTTATAAAGCTCAATCTTTAATTTAGTTGTACCAAGGTTACCAATTGGATAAGCATTCACAAATTTTCTCTTATCTACCTTGATACCATAATCTTCTCTTAAAGCTTTAACAATCTGTTTAGTAGAAACATGTTCAAAAGTACGACCTTCTTTACCAGTTGCAACCTTGAATTCTACTTTAATATCTTCAAGACGTTTAGCAAGTTCTTCTGCTTCCTTCTTCTTTTCAGCTTCAATAAGAGCTTCTTCTTCCTTCTGTTTAGCTAAAATATTCTTTTGAACTTTAGTAGCCATAACAGCCTTCTTATTCTTGATAAGGAAATTCTGTCCATATCCATCAGCGACATCTACGATGTCTCCTTTTTTACCAACTTTTCTTACATCTTCCAATAAAATAACTTTCATATCTATTCTCCCCTATCTTCTAAATATTCATTAATTGCATCTTCAAGACGCTTGCGCGCTTCTTCGACAGTTGTCTCTTTTAGCTGACAGGCTGCCATTGTGAAATGGCCTCCTCCACCCATTAATTCCATGATCATCTGTACATTGATTTCACGTGAACTGCGGGCACTGATAGAAATAACATCTTTTGCGGTTCTACCAATTGTAAACGCAGCCTTAACATGAGAAATGTTAAGCATCTGGTTACTTGTCTTAGCTAATACAACTGAATCATGTTCATCATCATCATTCGCATATGCGATCAAGATGTGATCTTTAAATTGATATGCGCTCTTAGAAATATTCATGACTTCTACTGTACGATCAAATGAATCTTCTAGGAATTCATAAGCTCTAACAACATCTGCCTGCATTTCTTTAAGCTTAGCGGCTGACTGGAATGTACGTACACCTACACGCTGTCTGAACTGGTTTGTATCTACTAGCATACCAGAATACATAATTGTTGCATCAAGTTCAGTTAATTCTACCTTCTTGCTTACATAACTATAAAGCTCGACAATAAGCTCTGTTGCAGATGAAGCAGATGGTTCTAGATAAGTTAATGTTGGTGAATCAATAAATTCTTCACCTCTACGATGATGATCAATAACAACCTTCTCTTTTGTCTTTTCAAGTAAAGTCTGTGAAATAGAAAGAGATGGCTTATGATGATCTACTACAATCAATAATGAATCTCTCTTTACACGTTCCACTGCTTCTATTGGTGAAACAAGTAAATCATTGTATCTTTCATCTTTTTTGATGATTGACACAACATCCGCTGTCTTTTCTTCTAATGAATCATTATCAATGACAATATGTACCTCTTTATCAAAACTTTTTACTAGTTTCGCGATACCCAAAGATGAACCTAAAGAATCAAGATCAGAATATTTATGTCCCATGACATAAACATTCTCACTTCTCTTAATAATACCTGAAAGCGTCTGTGCAATAACTCTGGCACGTACCTTTGAAGATTTCTCAAAGGTATCTGTTGTACCACCAAAATATCGAACACGATCATTGCTGCTCTTGATTGCAACCTGGTCACCACCACGTGAATACGTAAGATTAAGTGCTGAAGAGGCAAGCTGTTCTAGTTCACCTAATACTCTCGTCCCTCTACCAATACCGATAGAAAGTGTCATTACTTCGCCAAGTTCTAAGATAGATTTTTTAAAGCGATCTAGAATATTGAATTTATCTTCAATGAGTTTCTTATAAATACGTTCATTAAATAAAATGAAATAACTTCCAGACTTGTATCTTCTAATGATCATGCCATTATCACTAGCCCATTTTACAATAACCTGACGAACAACTGATTGAATCTCTACTGATTTTGTTTCATCAGCATTAGAAATAGTTTCATCGTAGTTATCAATAGTAATATAGCCAATACACATCTGACCATCATCGAAGTCCTGTTCTAGTACAGTATATTCTGTAACATCTTTTAAATAGATCAGATGAGATTCATCTGAATTGTAGGCTTCAAATTTACGTCCTTTTACATCGATAAGTCGTACATCTTCATCTTCAAATAATGAAGCTAATGTTGGCTGCCACTCTAACAGCTTAACTCCTACAATCTTAATATTTAATGCTAAAAGAAGATCTGATACCCATGTGATGTTTCTATTATCATCATATTGAATAAGACCAATTCCCCCAAAGATTAAAGCATTGCCCATATCCTGATTCAATGCTTCAGAGACACTCAAGGAATCATTTTCTAGAAGTGATGCCATATAGATCATACAGCCAAATATGATGACATTTTTTAATAAAACATATATAGCTAATATGAATAGCACATCCACATTTAAAACAAGATAGAAACTTGTCACAATGACAATTTCTAGCAGTAATGCCAAAGTAAAGATATTTCTCAACGATAACATCTTTTTTGTCATGGCATTCACCTCCTCATTCATTCATTATATATTGTTTTCACATGTTTTTCTATTCTTTAACATCACCATGATTCGCATTCTTCATAATTTCATCATAAATTGTGTTTTTTCTTTGTGTTATTGTATCAATACCCCCAACTATTGCATATAAGACCGGTGTAATTGGGATGATCAACAAAAGAATAAGCAAGGCACTTGCGCCTGGTTTTCCCTGTAATACAAAGAAGAAAGAAAAATATGATAATCCTGCTACCACAAAGATCATATAAGTCAGATAGTAAGTATAATTAACAAATATATTCTTCATACCATTGCTTCTTAATAAGAAAGATACAGCCAGTAAAATGGCACATACCAGCCCTGCTTTTCTTGATAATCTAAAGGTAGATAAATGAAAAGATTCAGGAAAAGGAATATGGAATCTCATTAAGATAATCTGTGTTAATGCTAACATGACATAACATTCCATGAAGGAAACACCAAGAATAAAGAGAGGAATCATATTCTTGACTTGAGACAAGCTTATGTACTTCTTTAATGAAGGCCAGAACTCAATCGCATTCTTATAGCTTTGTGTCAATTGAGCAATAAGATCTATACCAAATAATCCTGATAACACTTCATATAACATAATATTAGCGATAAAACTGACAATAAATCCTCCCAGCAATATCCATTCTTTCTTTAGTTTTCTTTTTAAAGATTCACCTAAAAACAATCCAAACATTGAGGAATATATTGCAATAAATATGAACATTGGTAATCCTGTAAAGATAACTATTAATACTGAAACAAAGGCAACTATCATATTATCTTTAAGATTATAGCGATAACCATACCAGGCAATAGGAACAACCATAAAATAGCCTACCAATGAATCAATCATTCCTGCCAAGTAAGAATTGAGTATTGATACTAACCCAAATAATGCAGCTATCATTGCCCCTTCTACCAATTGTCTTGTCTTCATCTTTATTCCCCCTTCAGTCCTTTCATTTTAGTATAAGATTTCTTATTTGTACAATGAAAATCTAAATTAAAAAAAGAGCTGATCATCATCGATCAGCTCCTTTTCTCATGTTTTATTGAACACTATTAAATGATTATTATTCTACAACGTATGGTAATAACGCCATCTGTCTAGCACGTTTGATAGCTCTAGCTAACTGTCTCTGATATTTAGCTGAAGTACCAGTTACACGTCTAGGGATGATTTTACCGTTTGCAGAGATGAATCTCTTTAATAATTCTACATCTTTGTAATCGATATATTCGATATGGTTTTTAGTAAAGTAACATACTTTTCTTCTACCCATTCTCTGTTTTCTATATGCCATTATTGTATCCTCCTGTTAGAATTGAATATCGTCTTCCATAATATTGAAAGTATTCACTGAATCATTGAAATCACTTTCTAGATCCACTGTTTTCATATCATAGAAGTCATTGTTCTGGTTTTGTGTTTTTGGTGACTGAGAATTCTGGTTTCCACCATAGAAATTATTCTGAGGAACAGCGTTTTCGTGATTCTGCTGATATCTTTCTCTAGAAGCTTTTGTTTCTAAGAACTGTACATTATCAGCTTGAACCTCTACTACAAAGACTCTCTGTCCTTGTGCATTATCATAGCTACGAGAACGAAGTCTTCCATCGACTCCTACAAGCGACCCCTTTGAGCAGTACTGTGCAACATTTTCAGCTGCCTTGTTCCAAACTACAACTGGGATAAAGTCAGCTTGCTGACCATCCGCACTATTATAGTTACGGTTAAGTGCAAGCGTAAAGCTTGTAACGGCAGTTCCATTACCAGTTCTTCTTAATTCTGGATCTCTTGTCATTCGTCCAACGATGACAACTCTATTCATCATAATTATTCACCCTCTTATTAGTCACGACGTAAAGTTAAATGACGTAATACATTAGCGTTGATACGTGATAAACGTTCAAATTCAGCTACGTTAGCAGGTGTAGTGTGTACATCAAATACAACATAGTAACCTTTAGTATAATCTTTGATTTCGTAAGCTAAATCACGTAAGCCCATTTCTTCGCTCATGTTGTCAACAACACCTTCACCTTTAGTTAAGATATTCTTGAAGTTTTCAAGAAGAGTATTTCTTGCTTCTTCTTCAACATCAGGCTTAACAATCATCATAATTTCATACTTGTTCATTCTGTTTACCTCCTTTGGTCTATACGGTCTATTTTCATAGACAGGCTGTAAATATAATTTACATGCTCAATCATAATAGCATTCTCTTACAAGAAAAGCAACGATTATTTCGAGAAAATTATTATCTAAGATCTTCTTTTGTCGTGATCTTTATATTATCGTAATCTCCTTCTACTACATAGACATCTTCTCCCATGATTTCTACCATAGAAGCATCATCAGTGACACTTACCTGATGCACTTTAGCATAGTCATGAGCCTTAATAATAAGAGCTGTTTTAAATGACTGTGGTGTCTGTGCCTGATAGAGTTCTTCTCTTTTTAAGGTGTTAACCACCTTCCCATCTACCACTCTTTTAATGGTATCTTTGCATCTTACCATTGGAAGACAGGCATCACATGAAGATAATGTATCCACAATTCGATCAAGAAGCTCCTGTGACACATATGGTCTTGCTCCATCATGAATCATGACATAATCTTGATTAACTGCCTTTAATCCTTCAAATACGGAATCCTGTCTTTCTTTTCCCCCATTGACAAATACCATTCTTTCTTCATTAAGAAGATTCTTAAAATCATCTCGTTCTTCCATTTTAGAAACAATGATAATCTGTTTACATCTTTCATCGTTAAGAAAGATCTTTACACTCTTTTCATAGACTGTCTCATCATCCATCTTAAAAAACATCTTATTGTATCCTAACCCAGTTCGTTTGCCACTTCCGGCACACAGTATGATTGCACTATAGTCCATATTTCCACCTCCCTCTTATTCTATCACAAAAGACGAATCCTAATGATTCGTCTTATTATTAATTTCTGAATTTATAATATTCTCATAATGAATACTTCCTGGTTGGTTGTCACTTAACTTCTCTTCTTTCTATCATGAATAATCTTTATAAGAGAATAGATAAATAAAATAGGAGCAGTTATTCCTGTGATATACCACCAGAACTTATTGTTAGTATTTGTACCAAACCATATTGTGATTGCTAAAAGAATACCTACGGGGATAAAAACAATGTCTTTCATTAAAAAATTAAATATCTTCATAATGATTTCTCCTAATAATTTGGTCTTGTAGACTTAAACCATCCACCATTACCAAGTGATCTTGTCTTTGACTTGTATTTTTTAGATGCAAGGACTATTTTCATATAAAGCTTTCTATTAGCATATCTAGAAGAAGCATCGTTACGTCTTTGTAAAGTGAATGATACATAACCACTTACATAGAATTTTCCTGCGTAATGAGATAGTATACCTTGTGCTGACCATGCATTAAGAATATTCTTAGCTAAAGCGCTAACTGCTGATTTCATTGTTGCCATTGAAATACCTGTTATTGTTGCAGCACCAATAATTGCAGGTAAAGCTATAATAGCTCCAACTATGATTGATGCATCTTCAATTGTAACTTTATATTTGTGCTTGAAATTGCCAACATTCCAATAATTCTTAGCCACCATAAGCATTGATCCATAATTATTGGTAGAAACAGTATCTAAAATGTTTGAAGTTTGTTCAGAATCCATTTCAACGTAGCCTACTACCTTGCCATTCACCTTGATTACGTTATCAAATTTATCATATATGATATCGTATTCAATCTTTCCATCTTTAAGCATAGAAACTCTATTATAGTCCCTGCTTTGTGAAACCTTATAGTCATACGTGTCGAATATCATTGTAGCATTTTTTCATACGCATAAGATGGAGTCAATAAGGAAGAGAAAATAAGACCAATTACAGCCAAAAAACAAAACCATTTTTTCATAAAAAATCCTGCTTTTTTCATATTAAATTGTTAATTATATTATAGCAGGCCTATATATTTTTGAAAACAATATTATAGTTTTTTAAAAATTAATGAAATACACATTATTTTAATAGATAAGTTATTATTTTAAAGGAGATAGATAAAAGAATAAAATTATATTAATTGTTGACAAATATCGCACTAAAAGCTTGAAAAGAGGCTGTAACGAAATGCTTGAGTCACTTCGTTACAGCCTCTTTCATAATCTTTTTTGATTATTAATTTCTGAACTTATAATATTGTCATAACTATTTCTCCCAATATTTTAGTCTTACAGATAAAATCCTTGCTTCCTTCATATATGATCAGGATTTTATTTATTCAAGTTCTTTTCTTCTTTGACTACTTTTTTCATCTCTCTGCTTTGTTTAATACTCATTGTTAATGAATAGACAAATAATATTAAAGAATTAATACATGCAATATCCTTCAGAAATTTTATGTCTGTATATTCTCTTAGAATAACCAAAATCAATAAAACAATTATAACTGGAAAATAGACAACATCTCTTAACAAGAAATTCAATACTTTTTTCATTATTGTTCTCCTTAATATACTGGACGTGTCGATTTCCACCAACCGCCGTCTTTATATTTACAATGTTTAAGGTTTGTTCAAAATGTAGGCTACGACCTTGCCATTCACCTTGATTACGTGATCAAACAAATCATATAGGATGTCGTATTCAATCTTTCCATCTTTAAACACGGAAACTTATAGTCGTACATATTGCGTTTTTTATAAGCATAAGATAGAGTCAATAAAGAAGAGAAAATCAGACCAATTACAACCAAAAGCCCTCATTTATTCATATTAAAACAATCATAATATTGAAAAGACGAATCATTTACGATTCGTCTTTCTTGATTTCATCTGTTTCAATAATAAAACGTACACTTGATTTCTGCTGATCCATTTTACCTGAATAATTATCATAAGCATCAGCTTCTCTTATTGCTTTTATCTTCTTGATAAACTCTTTCTTCTTACCAGTAGAAAGAGAAGCTAATTGAGAAATACCTTTTTCATGGAACAGTGTCAATCCCTGAGCGAACTGTCTCATTCCTTTTGCTAGAGACTGATAGCCATCTTCTAATTGTGGAAGATGTTTACAAAGTGTATCAGAACCATCACTTAACTTCTTGCTCATCTTGGCAATCTTCTGATTCCCTTCTTTATATGCTTTCATTGCTTTCGCAATCTTTTCACTTCCATCAGCTAAAGCATTGACTTGTCCTGCTAAATCCTTTACTGATGATTCATTTGGCAATGTTTTTCTTAATTCATCAACATCATTTTTCATGTTGTCGAGCAGTTTAGTTAAAGATGACATATCCACCTTCTTAACATCCTTACAGGCATTATAAATATGTGAATAACTATCAGAAATCTGTTTTAATGTTCCGCTCTCTTTAAGACTGCTTTTTAATAAAGAAAGCACTCTTTCTTTTTCATCATCTGTCAACGATGTTTCATTAAGCACATTCTTCATCTTCTCTTCAATATCATTGTAAACACCATTGGCTAACTGTTCCTGTGTCTTTGATAAATCTTCCTTTTCGATCACATCAAGCAGTTTCTTATAAGAAGCTATTCCATTCTTCATTTCAGAAAGCTTTTCACCAAGTACTTTTTCTTTATTGCTTAAAGATAAAATCTTCGACATTGTTTCTTTAGAAGAAGAATTCTTCAATGCCTGTACAGCCTTATTAAAATTAGTAGTGCCCGTTTCAAGTTCAGCAGATTTACTGCTCATTAAAGATAAGGCCTCACTTAACTTCTTAACCGCATTGTTAATTGTTCTTGTTCCCTTTGTATACTGAGAAAGTCCTTCTCCAAAGGCACCTGATCCTTCAACTAATTTTGAAGCATTGTTGACGAGTTGAGAAGACTGATCATTCAATGTGTTCAAGGCGTTCTGTAAATCTTCAATTTTATTAATTGAAGACATCTTTATATTCTTAAACAATCCAGATGTCACAATATGACTTGAAAAGTCTAGCTGGAAGTCTTTAGCGGTTGCACTGACTTCTATGAAGTCAGGGATGTCAGAATCATTCAATGATTCTGATAATCCGGGACTAATCAGTCCTGCAACCATATGCTTGTTTTCATAGTCCATGACTTTTCCATTTTTCACTTTGATATGATCAAAGTGATCTTCAGATAATGACAGCATGGAAAGAACAGTAAAAGGTACATAAACCTTGTAGCCATTCATCGTTCTTTCTTCATTGTTTTTATAGTCAACACGAATCTTGACCTGTCCACTTTTCCCTTGTATTTCATTAGGGCTAACCTGTTTACCATCAAGGAAATATGACAATTTAACATCCACCGGAAGCTTCTTTGTGCTTGTACCCATATAGCGAATAGCCTCATTGTGGTTTTGCCAAAGTAGAGTACCGTTCTTTAGGTTAAACTCTTCATCCCCTTCTTTATTTTTAATTTGGGACAATATTGTCTGATCTTTAATAAGGTCACTCTTATCTTCTTTTTTAAGAGACACATCTACCTTAATCTTTTTTATATTACCAAAAGCATCTGCTTTCACATTAACTGTTTCCTGTTTAGAAGAAGAATCAATGACTTTCTTTCCTTCTTCATTTAAAACAACCACACTATTCTTTTTTTGAACCCTCTCTCTGCTTTTCCCTTTTGAAGATGTACATCCTACAAGAGTTAAAGAAAGCAGAAGACACAACAGCTTTTTCATTCTTATCACTCCACATTCTTTAAAGCCTCACTCATTGAGACTCTCTGTATTTTTCTATATTCCATGATAGCGACGACAGTGTATGTCAATACACCGTATATAAACATTTTTATGTAGACTATTTTATTGATATCAAATGGAATCCATCCTGACATTTCAGTCTTCATCATGGCTATAAAGACAGGCTTAAGTAAATAATATTCCAAAGGAATAGAAACTATGATACTTAATAGTACGACCAATGAGGTAGCTAGTATATAAAGCTTAGCTGCTTCTCTATTAGAATAGCCAAGTATCTTTATAATGGAGATGGACTGTCCATTCTTTTCAATAATGACTTTTGATAACAGATAGATGATGACCATAAACATAACCAAAGAGATTCCTTGTACTACCGACATCATCTTACCCATTGAAGCGTCAAGCTGTCTTGATATTTTTGTGATAGTATCAAAATCAATGATAGTAGCTATATTCTCCTTCTTAATATCAGTAATGGGTTTATCGCTAAAGTATCCAGAAAAATACTGACTTCCTGTCTTTAAGATATCTTCATTCAATTTTTCTTGATCCATAAAGACACAGACACTTCCAGGATAATTATAGATACCCTGTACTTTTAATTTATATGTCTTCTTTTCATACGGCTCATGCAAAATAATTGTATCGCCTTTGTCATAACCGTATTTTTCATGATAAGAAGATGAAATATAAACACCATCTCCATGATGATCAATATTCACATAACGACTCTTTTTATGTATGCCATAAACCATGACATCTTCTTCTTTAGCACCACTCTCTTTTGCTTTTAATGAACAGGCGCTAAACTTCTCTGCCTCCTGATCAGTTTCAACTTCTCTTTGATAACTGAGAAGTGAAATCATGGATTTAAGTTTATCTTCACTTTGAATAGATGAAGGGACCTTTAATATATACTGATAATCAGCAATCATCTGACTCTTCATCACATCCTGATAATTATGAATCATATCTGGTAATGCAAGTGCAAATAACAATAGTAGATTAGCAAAGAGAATACCAACAAAGATCATAATATAGCTTCCTATATTCTGAAAGATAATACGCATACGAAATCTTGTAAAAAATGGAATATGTCGCGGTAAATACACAGCATGTTTTCTCTTTGATTTACTTAGATCTCTTTTTATAAACTTCAACACTGTAAGAGAAAGCTTTCTTCTTAATGCTACATAGTGAATAACAATCATCAAGATAAGTGGTACAACCGTTGTTTCCACTAAAGCACTAATACTCCAGATTGTCTTATAGCTTGTCAATGAGTAGCTATTATAATAAAGAGAAGCCATTAATGTCTTAAAGTAAGTATAGCCTAGAATATTTCCTACTAGACAAGATATTAATGTTACTATCATCGGTGCACTCATATAATGAAAGATCAGTTCTTTGATTGTATATCCTGTTGCTCGAAGTGTTCCAATAACATTTGCTTCATTCATGATGGTATCAGATATCATCACCACAAATACAAATGCCATAATGATAATCATGATATAAAGAAGCATCATAACCATCGCTCGATCACTTCCCATATCTGAACCAGTAAATGTGATTGACTGATTCTGATATCGTGGAACATAATCATCTAGACTTGTTTCTTCATTAATAACTTTTAACAGATCATCCGCAGCCTTCTTTTCATCCTTTATCTTTTTATTATATTTCCATGCATAACAATATTTCATCTGTGAACGTGTTAATTGATTGAATGTTTTCTCATTAACAACGCCTACCCCAAATTTAATAGCATCAAACATTGAATCAGAATTATTTTCAAAGAGGGCACTATAATCAGATAATGCGACAAAGCCTACGATTTTCCATTTATTATCAAGATAATTACCAATGGATAAATGATTGTTTTTTGCATATAAACGATCAATCGCAATTTCTCCTTCTTTTCTAGCTAAACGTCCTTCAAGAACATCCACTTTATTAATAGTATGTCGTTGTTTAAAGATTCTTATTTTAGAAGAAGAAAGAGTTCTTTCTACATAAGAAAGATCATAGATTGTTACATTCCTTGAAATGTTTTTTCTTTGCGCTTCATTTAATGGATTCTTTGTCATAAAATGACCATCTTCTATATTACATTTATCAAAGCTGTCATTATATGCCTTCAGCATGCTTTCATCTGCCACAAAGAATCCTGAGCACAAGGAAATAGTTCCTACTAACAATAAAAAAATAACAATATACTTAGACCATCCATTACGAATTTCTCTTGGTATTCTTTTCATTAATGGACTCATAGTATCACCACTCGATCTGCTTGATGGATACTTTCTTATTAACCTGATTACTCAAGATCTCACCATCTTTAATATGCACAATACGATCTGCCATATGAGCTAATGCATCATTATGAGTGACCATTAGAATAGTTGTCCCATACTTCTCATTAATATCCTCTAATAATCCAAGAATATCTTTTGATGTCTTATAATCCAATGCTCCAGTAGGTTCATCACAAAGCAAAATCTCAGGATTTTTAATAACAGCCCTTCCAATAGAAGTACGCTGCTGCTGACCACCAGATAATTCATGTGGTAATTTATTCTGATGTTCATATAAACCAAGCACACGTAAAAGATGATCTAAATCAAGAGGATTATCACTCAAATAGGCTCCTACCTCAATATTCTCCCTTACCGTCAAATTAGGTATCAGGTTATACATCTGAAAGATATATCCCAGATGAAATCTTCTATATTTTGTAAGGTCTTTTTCTTTCATCTGAGATATATCTTTACCATCAACAAATATCTGTCCCTCATCACAAGAATCAATACCCCCGATGATATTTAACAAGGTCG
Organism: Kandleria sp.; assembly: GCF_017934775.1. Taxonomy (NCBI): domain Bacteria; kingdom Bacillati; phylum Bacillota; class Erysipelotrichia; order Erysipelotrichales; family Coprobacillaceae; genus Kandleria; species Kandleria sp. The sequence goes on from NZ_JAGBIX010000045.1 coordinate 14,968, forward strand.
ATTTTCCACATCCCGATGGTCCTAGCATAACGCAAAGTTCACCTTTATTTAGACATAAGTCAATTCCTTTAAGGACATGAACAAGACTTTCATCCTGCCCATATGATTTCTTCACATTCTTCAAAACTAAAAATTCCATATTCTCACCTCTTATAGTTAGTCGTCACTAACTGCCATAATTATTTCATACCTGTAAAAAATTAGCAATATAATTTTGCTTTATAAAACAAAAAAAGACTGTCAAATGACAGTCTTTACATCATCGTCTGTTCAATCATCCAGATGACTTTCTTATAGGCTGAAATATATTCATCCATTGATGAAGAAATCTGATAAGAAGATACTTCATCAGCTGCTTCTTTAATAGAAACAACAGCATCTAATAAATGATGAAAATCATTGCATAACTCTGTATAGACAGCTTTTACATCAGTGTTAAATTCACCTTTTGCTTCTTTGATAGAAGAATTGTTCTTAAATTCTTCTAATGTTGCAACTGGATGATATCCATTCATAAGCATAACTTCCGCAACATCATCAATCTGCTCATTGATCATATTATAATATTCTTCCAACTTTCCATGTGTCTCTAAGAATGTATGACCAGCGATATACCAATGATAGCTCTGCAATTTATGATAGAAGACAACGAGATCTGATAAATAAGCATTTAATTTATTTTCCATATTTTTCCTCCTTTTTTATGAGCACTTTCTGTGCTTTCCTTGTATTTACATGATATGATTTTTATATCTCATTTTATAGCAGTTTCTTCTTTATAATTAATACAATATTGTACGAAAGGAGTATTTATGCATAGAGTAAACAACCTGCATCCTATTTTTGTAGGAACAGAATGCAATGAAGAAAATCATAAAGCATTGACTCATCTTCATTCTTATGTAGAAATCATCAAATCTTTAGAAGACCATCTTTCTTTACGTATTGATGGAAAAGAACTTGAATTAAACAAAGGTGATATCTGCCTTATTAATCAAAGACATCATCATCAGATTTTTAACAAGAAGAATCATTCTTGTCTAAGAAAAAGTGTCATCTTTGATCCCTTTGCCTTAATTCGTGAAGAACGTATTATTTCTTCATATCTTGATCCCATGTTAAAAGATCCTTCTTTAAATTATATAATCTTTGATCATAGACATCCTTCCAATCAGGATTTAAGTAAAATCATTGAAAACATGGAACATAGTCTACATGAAAAAAACAGTGGCTATATTCTAGAAGTGATGTCTTTACTGTTTTTATTATTGCGTATTATCTATTTATCTTATCTTCAAAGAGAAGACAATCTTTCTCTTATTGATTATGATGAACAGATTCAACGTCGTATGACATCTTATATATATGAACATTATCAAGAAAAGATTTCTCTTGAAGATATCGCCAACATTGGACATGTCTCCATCAGCAAATGTTCAAAGATGTTCAAGAAATATGTGCAGATGTCTCCGATTGACTTCTTAAACAATTATCGTCTAGAAGTCAGCAGTAAACAGTTAAAAGAAACAACCAAGAGCATCTCTGAAATTGCTCAAGACTGCGGATTTTCTCAACAGAGCTATTTTAATAGATTATTTCTAAGAGCATACCACTGTACACCACGTCAATATCGTATTGACAAATCACCAAGAAAAGTGTACGTTTAAAGCACTTAAACCAGGCATTCCCTGGTTTTTATCTTGGAGGATTATCATGTTAATAATTAATGCAATACTATTAGGGATAGGTTTAGCGATGGATGCGTTCTCTGTATCTTTAGCCAATGGGTTAAATGAACCACATATGAAAGTAAAAAAGATGTCCAAGACATCCTTTGTCTTTGGTTTCTTCCAGTGCTTTATGCCACTTATTGGATGGTTATGTGTACATACCATCGTTCATTACTTTAAACAGTTTGAAACATTCATTCCTTGGATTGCCCTTATCCTATTAGGATACATCGGTGGAAAGATGCTTATCGAAGGTATTCGTGGTGAAGAAGAAGAAACAGCTGTTCTAACTAAATCTACTTTACTACTTCAAGGTATTGCGACAAGTATTGATGCCTTATCGGTTGGCTTTACTATCGCTAATTATAATATGGTTAATGCATTCATTACCTCATTCATTATCGGTATTGTAACATTCTCAATCAGCTTTGCAGGTCTACATATTGGAAAAAAATTTGGTACAAAGCTTTCTGGTCGTGCTTCTATTCTTGGAGGTATCATCCTTATTGCGATTGGACTTGAAATCTTTATTTCAGCAATATAAAAAGGTCATAATTTTATGACCTTTTTATAATGGAAATGATACTTATTAGTCTTTAACCTTTTATATACATATAGTTACCTAATAAGCTAATAATACCCATTAATACTAATAAAACGAAAAGCACTAAAAGAATCTTCTTCAACACCTTCATCGTAACACTTGCTCCTTTTATTTATTTTCTAACTAAAGATCTTAATATTATCTACTTTTATTTTATATATATGTCTATTATAAAATATTATTTAAACATAAAAAGGTCAATTATGACCTTTTTTTCATTACTATCTTAAAAACAAGCGCAATCACAAGACATACAATCAGATTAATAATAGCTGGACTAATCGTCAATAATGCACTCACATCAGCGGTAAAACTTATTGCTTGATGTTTTACAAAAATCAAATAACAATAATATAAATAAAATCCAATATACAAGATAACAGTAAGAATCAGCGGCGATACCAGCAGTAATCTTGGAAGCTTCTTATTTTGATAAGAGTCAAAGATATACTTTATTAATACAAATATCGTCCATATGATCAATAAAATAGTTAAAATCATGATTCTCCTCCTCATAACTATTATTTTATCATATGTATAACAGTTTTTAGAAAAGATATCATAAAAAAATTATTATTGATGATACTGCCCTTTTGGTATGACAAAAGGAGAATGAGCGATAGGATCTTCTATAACTTCACAATCTAATCCATAGACTTCTTTCATTAATTCTGAAGTAATGATTTCTTCAGGTTTTCCTTCTTTGATGAGTTCTCCTTCTTTTAAAGCATAAATATAATCCGCATATCTTGCAGCTAAATTGATATCATGCAAGACCATCACGATGGTCGTATTTTTCTTCTTATTGATTGTCATAAGACTATCCAATATTTCTATCTGGTAAGAAATATCAAGATAAGTTGTAGGTTCATCTAAAAGCAGAATATCTGTATCTTGTGCAAGAGATAAGGCAATCCAGACACGCTGTCTTTGTCCACCTGATAATTCATCGACGTTTTTATCATGTAGATCTTCAATATTCATCATGGCTAATGATTGATGAACAATATCAAAATCTTTTTTGGTAAGTGAAGAAAACATCTTCTGATAAGGATATCTTCCTCTTAAGACAAGATCCATCACACTAATACCTTCTGGCACTACTGGATTTTGTGGCAATAAACCTATATGAGTTGAAAGAGTCTTTGTCTTATAGCTAGATAAAGACTTTTCATCAAGCGTAATCTGTCCTTTTCTTGCATCAAGAAGTCTTGCAAAGCTCTTTAACAATGTAGATTTCCCACAGCCATTGGCACCTAGTATGACACTGATTTTTCCAATGGGTGGGGTCATACTGAGATTCTTGACAATGTTTTCTTCATCATATCCTAAATATAATTGTTCAGCTTTAATTTGCATATTACTGAACTCCTTTCTTGTTCATCATGAAAATAAGATAGAGCAGATAAGGTGCTCCAAGCATTCCTGTTACCACTCCTACCGGATAGCGAGAAGACAAGCCATATTGAGCAATCAGATCCGATGCCAATACAAGAATCGCTCCAATGCAGGCAGTGGCAGCCATATTGTTTTTTCCATTGCGAAGAATTCTTCCAGCAATCGGTCCCGATAAAAAGGATACTGATGCAATAGGTCCAGTAATGCTTGTCGCAAATGCGACAAGCATTAACCCCACAATAACAAGACTGATTCTTAATGTTTTAGTGTTAACCCCAAGTGAGACCGGAAGTTCTTCTCCTAAACCCATTACGCTTAATCCATTATTCATTATAGCAATAAGCACACAGGCAATGATGGTTACTATAAGCAATGAGAACGCATCGTTCATATTTACGGTATTTAAGCTTCCTGAAAGCCATCTTAAAGCGTTTCCTACATCATATTCAGAAGTTCTAATCAACATCCAGGAAATCATTGCACTAAGCATTGCGCGCATGCCTATTCCAATAAGAATAAGGCGGTTATTGGAATATCCATGATGATAAGATAATAAGACAATAAGCAAAGAAATAAGCATACCAAATATGATCGCAATAAGTGAAACGATTAGCCCTGAAAGCTGCAAAATCAAAATAGCGAAAACCGCAGCTACGCTTGCACCAGTCGATATGCCAAGCATATCAGGACTGGCGAGCGGATTTCGCAGCAGCTTTTGAAAAATGTTTCCTGCTAAGCCAAAGCAGATACCCGCTAATAGTCCAATAATAACGCGAGGCAAGCGTAGTGTGGTGATCACAAATGCGCCTTCTGTTTCACCATGAAATAAAACGTTATAGATATGTGAAAATGAATAGATTGTTTTTCCATAGCTTAATCCGATATACATCAATGCGGCTATGATCATTATGAGAAACATGACTACGATCAGGTATTTTTTCTTTTTCTTGTAGTAGTTTCTTCTATGTAAATCCATACTTCTTCACCTTTCTTACAATCATGATAAACACCGGGGCTCCTAGAAGAGCCATAATGATACCTACTTCTATTTCAGCGCTGCCGCCGACAAGTCGGCCGATTATGTCACTTGAAAGAAGGACAGCGCTGCCTAATAATGAGGAAAAGAGAAGGACTTTTTTCATGGCATTTCCACAGAGGAGACGAACAAAGTGAGGAATCATCAATCCTACAAAGCCGATTGGTCCTGCTAATGCGGTGATGGAGGCACAAAGCAATACGCCTACAATTGTGGAAAGTACACAAATAAAACTTACATTGATACCAAGACTTGTGGCCATTTCATCACCTAAAGCCATGATGTCTAGCGATGATGAAAGAAGATAGGCAATAATCAAGGATACAATAATCACTGGCAAAACAGTTATAATATCCTGCCATGAAGCCTTGGAGAGACTTCCTACCTGCCAGAATCGAAAACGATCCATCAGCAAGCGATCTTTTAGCATCAGTGCATTGACAATCGACTGCAATGCTATACTCATTGCTGCACCAGCTAACGCTAACTTGATAGGCGTCATGCCGCCATATCCAAATGATGATATAAGATAGACACACACCATTGTCAAAAGTCCCCCGACAAATGCGAGTGCTAATGATGAGATGCGGCCAACTTGAGAGAAAGACATTCCCATAATGACAAATAAGGCAGCTCCTGTATTGACACCAAGAATACTAGGATCCGCAATGGGATTTCTGGTAATTGATTGCATCAGTGCCCCTGAAACGGATAATGAACATCCTGCCAATAAAGCAAATATTGTACGTGGCATACGTGCACGTACAATATTGACTTCATTATTGACAATCGAAGAATCAAAGGCCTCTATCACGCTCTTAAATGAAACTGTGACTTTTCCAAGCATAAGAGATAGAACTGCCATTATGAGTGTAAGCAATACAATCAATAGAAAAAATGTACTAAGCTTTTTTGGCTGCTTCATTGATAACCTTTAAGTAATTATCAAGATTATGAGGAATAGACAGAATACTTGGTGTCGTTCCTGCCGCAAGTTCTGAATCACTGCTTAAAAGAACTACAGCGCCATTCTTGATGGCTGGAATCTGTGAAAGCAATGGATCACTTTGCATCTTTTTAAGTAGTGCTTCATCACCATATGTAACAATAAGTTCCACATCTTTAAATGTACTTGCTTTCTCCCTGCTTACTGTAAGAGAGAAATCTTTAGAATCAATTGATTTAATGCTTTCTGGTACTTCCAATGATAAATCCTGAAGATAAGCTGCTCTTGGGTCTTTTAATGTGTAGACATAGAACTTACTTAAATCTTCTGCACTAAACCACATGAAGGCACTCTTCTTCCCTTTTAGATCAGGATAAGAAGAAAGCTTCTCTTTAATCAATGTTTCTGTCTTTTTAACAAGTTCCTGTCCTTCTTTTTTCTTGCCTAAAGCAGTAGCGTTTTCAATTGTCTGATCACGCCAAGTTGTCTGCCAGGCATTCTTCTTATACGGCAATACTGGAGCAATCTTGCTTAATGTTTCATATTCTTCCTTAGTCATACCTGAATAAGAGGCAATAATAACATCTGGTTTTGTTTTCGCTATAGCTTCATAATCCCATCCATCAGTGTCATCAAAGACAACTGGATTGTTTTCTCCAAGTTTCTTGAATGCCTGATCAGCCCATACATGAAGATGATTCTTTGTTTCTGCACCATAATTAGAACGAGAAACACCTACAGGGACAATTCCTAATGCTAAAGGGGTATCACCGTTTTCCCATCCTATCGCTGCAACACGTTTAGGTTCTTTCTTAATAGTTGTTGTACCAAAAGCATGTGTCAAGGTAAGAGGATACTGATCAGTTGAAGAAGTAGATGACTTCTTGGTAGAACTGCATCCCACTACGGACAATGCCAATAAGATTGATGACAACATCGCAATTACTTTTTTCATAGTTCCTCCTTAATAAGTTAGTCTTAACTAATTCTACTGATATATATTTTATATTCAAGTAAAGTGATAAAAAAAAGACAGGGTTCCTTATCCCTGTCTATTTACTGACTGCTCCCACGGGCAAGCCCATGGGGTTCTGATTGCCAAGGGTAGCTTGTAATCGTACACCATTTTCAGGCTTTGGAGTTACAAGTGTAAATCTGTTTGAATCAGGACTTTCATTACCAAGCAGTCCAACGACCACATTAGCGGTAAACTTCTGCCTTGCGGCAAGGACGTACAGTCAATCGCCCTGATATTAAGTTGTTAAGCTACTTTGATTCCGCTATTTAATATTCTTATCTTGTTGGCCTTAATCCATGCGATTAGGGCTTTTTCTTTGTTGTATTGAGCCTTAAATTCTGTAATACATTTGTCTTTATCTATGTCCTGTGTTCTATAATCGTAGCAGTAAAGTAGATAAGATGAATACCAGTCTCTTTGTACTTCAGTACCATCACGAAGTTTATACAGTCTGTCAGACAGTTTCTTTTTGATGTAATCATCAGCCGTATGGTCGTACTGGCTTGCCCTATAATTATTAGGAACCTCTATGTATGTACCACCCGTGACTTTGAATTTCCTTTCTACCGCAGTCTGAAATCCAGATGGGCAGCGGTTCTTTATGGATTTTCCAAAGCGCTTTTTCTTGTTGAACTTGCCTTTACTGTTAACAGTAGTTTCTTTTGTACGTCTCATGAGCCTGCTCGCATTTTTAGGCTCTGTCACAAACGTATCTCCAAGACTTCGTAAGTGGTTGGCATCTTCGTTTATTGCAAGCTGCCTGTTGACTGCGTTGATACGGCATAATTCAGAGTGCTTAGCTTTCAGCTTCTTATAATGATTAGAGTATTTCCATATTTTACGGCCTTTCTTGATCGTGCCATCATCATTATAGTTCTGAGGATTTGTAGCCCGTCTCGACCTGTCCATTGCCCTGTAGAGTAGACGCTCTTTTTTCTCGGAAGTCTGTATGCTGTTGCCACGCTCCGAAAGATTTTTTAAGCCAACCTCGGTATTTGATGTATATGCAACCGTCTGCGTTCCGATATCAGCGCCTATCGTGCCCTTGCCGTATATGTGACGGGGATTGCCGTGCTTGTCATATTTAGGCATCGCTTTTCCTTCGATGGTCAGATGAAGATACAGCCTGTATTTGCCTCTTATCAGCTTAGGCACGAGAGTAGCATAGCACGGTCTGTATGTATCAATGCAATATGCGTCTTCTACAAATCTATAGACTGCTTTATCATCTATCATTTCAGAGTCAGCAAGATAAGATAGAACTGCGTCCACTTCATCTTGTTGAAATCTATCATTAATTTGTATTCCAAAGATATTCCTGCCGATTCTGAATTGCAACTTGTCACCCTTGACAGATATAGGAATGCCGCGATTTATCTGTTTTGCTCTTATACAGGGTAACTCCCCATACTTTGAAAAATGGATCATTTTGCCGTTATCGTAAAGGCATTTCTCGATACCACGCCATACGTCCTCAGCTTTGGTGAGGGCGAATATGGCATCTATGCCATATTTCTTGCCTATCGGAATCATGGACTTTCTGCAAAAATCCCATGTGACGTTGTATTCAGACTGCATTTCATTAAGCTGTTTTGCCAAAACCCTACGTTTATCTTTGTCTTGAGTATTGCCATATAA
>NZ_JAGBIX010000046.1:0-25911 GCF_017934775.1 Kandleria sp.
CACGGAAGTTAAGCATCGCAGCGGCGACGATAGTCGGAAACGGCAAAAACAGCACGCTGCCAGTCTGTCCGGTCCCCAAGGGGACTCCTTTTTTTTGCCATTTCACAGCAGATATGAATAAGCAAATAGATTTCACAACGAATGTGAATAGAGCATTGATAATCACTGGATGGCATGAAACTGAGATCAGTAATCACAGCACCTATGAATAAGGAGGCGTATTTCACAGTCATTGTGAAAGAAAAGATTCCATTCACATCACTTGTGAATAAAAAATATTATTCACACAATCTGTGAACTAGATAACACTAATCACATCATACGTGCATAACAACAACGGATACCCACTATTCACAACATAATTGTGAATAGTGGGTATCTTTTTTTATAAAAAAAGAAGTACTATTTTGTAGTACTTCCAAAACCACCGTTTCTTACTTCAGTTGTTTCATCATCTTCAGTTAATCCATACATCATGAAAATACCTTGTGCGATACCTTCTCCCTGTTTAACTGATAATACTTTTCCTTCATTAGAATCATTAGTCAGCTTTAAGAAGATATGACCTTCATTATCACTGTAAAAATAATCAGCATCAATTACACCTACTGTATTATTTAACTGAATTCTATATTTAAAGCCTAAACCACTTCTTGGGAAAATCATCAATACCCATGATGGATTCATCTCTGCTCTAATTCCAGTAGGAATCTTAATTGTTTCCCCAGGATTTAATGTAAAATCAAAAGGTGCATAAAAATCATAGCCTGCAGAGAACTGTGTTGCTCTTTTAGGAAGCTTTAATGCTTCGTACATGCTTTTAGCTTCATCTTCCTTAAAATCGCTCATATCCTCAATAAATCGATCTATGCTTACTTTATAAAATTTTGCTTTTTCCATTTTTTCACTCCTTTTCGCTATTGTATCAAATTTTTTGATGCAATACATAAAGACATGAAAATATATATAAAAAAAATAAGAAGTATGTTATAATAATTGCGATATTTTGGGGTGATAAAATGATAGGATTTTACAACTATACAGTAATATTAACATATTGTAGTTTAGTGAGTGCCTTAATTGGAACGCACTTTGCATTTCAGCATCAATACGTCATTGCATTATTATGCCTAATGCTTTGCGGATTCTTTGATTCATTTGATGGTATTGTTGCTAGAAGCAAAAAAAATAGAACCGAAGAAGAAAAGATGTTTGGCATCCAGATCGACTCACTTGTAGATTTAGTTTCATTTGGTGTATTTCCAGCAGTTATTGCATACTCAATGGGAAGATTCACAATGTTAAGATGCCTACCATTTTTTGCAGTATATGTACTTGGTGCGGTAATCAGACTTGCATATTTTAATGTAACTGAAGACATGAGACAGAAAAAGACTTCTGAAAAAAGAAAGTATTATACAGGTCTTCCAGTTACTTCATCTTCTATTATCTTTCCAGCAATCTATTGCTTAAACATTTGGTTTAAAATACCAACTGTACAGATGATTTATTTCGTTGGATTAGGAATTGTTGGGATCCTGTTCATATCAAAAATTAAAGTTCCAAAACCAGATTTACGTGGAATACTTATTCTAATTGCTTTAGGTATCATTCTGTTTATCTCATTAGCTATTACCGGCAATATTCGTATGGGTGGAGGACATCCGTTCGGTTGGCTATATTTCTAAGAAATGGCCAAAAGGCCATTTATGATGAAACACAGGATAAACAGTTAAAGAAATTATATGGACATATTGCAGGAAGAGCTATACTTAAAGTGATGACTCTTCCTGTTATTACAAATATAGGTGGTGCCTATATGAATAGTCCATTATCTAAAGCAAGTATTAAAAAATTCATTAAAAAGAATAATATTGATATGACAGAGTATGAAGAAAAATCATACAAGAGCTACAATGACTTTTTCACAAGAGCAATAAAAGAAGGCGCAAGACCAATTCCAGAAGATCCCAAGGTTCTTATGGCGCCATGTGATTCAAAGGTCAGCTATTATAAAATAGAAGATGATACAAAAATTACAATTAAGCATACAGTTTATAAATTAGAAGATCTTCTGAAAAGTCCTCGATTGGCAGATGAATATAAAGGAGGAACTTGCCTTGTATTCAGACTGACAGTTGATGATTATCACCACTATCATTATTTTGATAATGGAACAAGTGAAAAGGAAGTAATCATTCCAGGAATATTCCATACGGTAAACCCAATTGCGAATGATTATTATCCAATCTATAAGACAAATACAAGACATTATACAATGATACATAGTGAAAACTTTGATGACGTTGTATATATGGAAGTAGGAGCATTGATGGTTGGAAAGATTGTTAATGCGAATAAAAAAGAATTCAAACGCGGTGAAGAAAAAGGCTACTTTGAGTTTGGTGGAAGTACAGTTGTGCTATTATTCAAAAAAGATATCTTGAATGTAGATGAAGATATCATTCAGCATTCTAAGAATCATGATGAAGTAAAAGTGAAATTAGGGGAACGCGTAGCAATACATCTCTAACTCGAATATACCTCACTAATCATTATTTTAAGGAGGAAAAACAATGGCTAAAGTAATAGCTATTACAAATCAGAAAGGCGGCGTTGGAAAGACAACTACAAGTGTAAATCTTTCTGCAGCCTTAGCAAAAATGAAGAAGAAAGTTCTTCTTATCGATATGGATCCTCAGGCAAATGCCACTCAGGGGATTGGAATTGATAGAACATCAATCAAAAATACAACATATGATGTTTTAGTAGATGATAAGGCATTAGAAGATATCATTGTTCATTCTTCACAAAGAGGATTGGATGTTGCACCAGCAAGCATTGATCTAGCTGGTGTAGAAATTCAGCTTTCAAATATTAAGACAGGAAAAGAACAGCGTTTAAAACATGCAGTCAGTAAACTAAAAAAAGTATATGATTACATTCTCATTGATTGTCCACCATCATTGAGCTTACTTAATACAAACGCCCTTTCTGCCTCTGATTCTGTATTAATTCCAGTACAGTGTGAATATTATGCACTAGAAGGTTTAACACAGCTTCTAAATACGATCTTGTTGACACAAAGTGTATTCAATAAGAACCTTACTATTGAAGGTGTACTTTTAACAATGCTAGATTCTCGTACAAACTTAGGTGTAGAAGTATCTCAGGAAGTAAGAAAATACTTTAAAGAAAAAGTATATGATACAGTTATTCCTAGAAATATTAAACTCTCAGAAGCACCATCTGCCGGATTATCAATCTTCGATTATGATCCAAGCAGTACTGGCGCAATCGCTTATAAAAAACTTGCAAAAGAAGTGGTGAAACGAAATGGCTAAAAAGAAAGCACTGACAAGAGGACTGGATGCTATCTTTAATGATGGTGCAACAGGTACGGATTTACAGTCCGCAATTGATGCTATTGAAAAAAAACCGGATGATTTTGAACAGGAACGAGTTGATATTGCGTCTATTAGACCAAACCCTTATCAGCCAAGAAAACTGTTTGATCAGGATAAGCTGGAAGAATTAGCTTCATCAATTAAAAAACATGGAATCTTTCAGCCACTCTTATTAAAAAAATCTATTCATGGATTTGAGATTGTTGCAGGTGAAAGACGTTATCGTGCAGCTAAGATTGCTGGTCTAGAAGAAGTACCTGCAATTATTGTAGATTTTACAGACAATCAGATGATGGAGATTGCACTTCTAGAAAACATTCAAAGAGAAAACTTGAATGCTATTGAAGAAGCGCAAGCTTATCAGTCAATGATGGATCGCTTGAACTTAACACAAGAAAAGCTATCAGAAAGAATTGGTAAATCTAGAACACATATTGCTAATACATTACGTCTTCTTCAGTTGGATAAAGAGATTCAGAATTATATTTTAGATGGATCATTGACAATGGGTCATGTTAGACCATTGGTTGGACTTTCTGATGAAAAAGCTAAACAAGTTGCTAAAAGAGCCATTGATGAAAAGCTTTCTGTAAGAAGAGTAGAAGATATAGTAAAAGGTATGAAGCTTTCAGAAAAGAAAGCAGAGAAGAAGAAAAATACCAAAGATAAAAAGTATGATTATGCGGAAGGATTATTACGTAAGAAATATCATACTAATATTAAGATTGATGATAAGACTATTACTATCAAGTATAAAGGAAACGAAGATTTAAATCGTCTTCTTGAATTAATGGGTGTTATTGAAGATATTTAAGTAGGAGTTAAGTGTGTAAATAAAAACATTAATTTAGAAAAAAAAGACCGACTTAAAAACAAGTCGTAATTAATTAGAAAAAATAGAAATATAATAAATTATTCTGTAGAATTTTGCGAAGTAGCCATACTCACTTCATAACCTAGATTCTTTAGAAATTCAGTAGCGTCTTCAACCGTTAACTTTGTATTTTGTACGGGCTTTGGGTTCTTGAATGATTCATAATCAGATGGATTGAATGTTTCACCAGTGAGTATCATATGGTAGACAGATACAAGCATCATACGTGCAATGGCGATAATCGCTTTCTTGTGTCCTCGACGCTTCTTGATCTTATAATACTTTTGACCGAAGTAGCTGTTCTTGTTTTTGATAGAAGCGAGGGCACATTGCACAAGCAACGGCTTAAGATATTGACCAGCCTTATTGATTCTGACTGATTTCTTTTTATTGGCACTTTCATTGTTGGCTGGCGATAATCCAGCCCAACACGCCAGCTGCTTGTCAGTCTCGAATTGTGTCATATCGATGCCGATTTCTGAAATGATCATGATGGCTGACAGTAGTCTTATTCCATCAATTTCTGTGATGTGCATAAACTGATTTAGATATGGAGAAGCGCGTTTGAAAATTTCAGCTTCGCATGCTTCAATGTGTCGATTCAGTTCTTCCAGATGTCTGGATACTTCATTCATCTTGAATCGTTGATCAGATTCTAATTTGATATCCTTGATGCAATCCAGAATGTCATCCTTGTTCTTGCATCTTCCGTGAATAAAGGATCTGATTTTATCATCATCGATGGTATCTGATGTGAGAACTTCATTCATGATGTTCTTGGCGGTTTTACCAAAGGGATCAGTTACCGCTGAAGCCAGTCCTATGTTAGAAACGGTCATGCAGTTCTGATATCTGTTTCTTTCAGAAGAGCGAATACAAATCAGTTTGCATCTGTATCTGCACAAATCACGAAGAGCTCTGATATCTTTAGGTGGAATAAATGAGGCTTTAACCAGATCGTGCTTGAAGAGATCGCAGATCCATTTTGAATCTTTCTTGTCAGTCTTCTTGCCCTTGATGGCCTTGACATATTTAGGGTGAACCAAGACAATCTTCATATTCTCGTTCTCTTCGAGAATGTTGTATATAGGAATCCAATATTTGCCTGTAGATTCCATGCATACTTCGTAACAGTTGTAACTAATGAGCCATTCAAGCAGTCGTCTTAAATCGTAGTTATACGTATTGAAGGATTCTTGAACATACTCGGTTACGTTATTGGTTTTATGGGTAATACCAATAGTCGCTACAATCAGGTTCTTGTGGACATCAAGTCCAGCGCAAGTATAACGAACAATTTTAAGCATAAAAAAACTCCTTTCTAAAAAAGGAGAAGTGGCATTGACTGTCAACCAGCGAAATATACTTAGTTGTTTAAATCAATCTTAAGTGTCCAGGCTCTAGGTCCTACTTGTTTGTGCTTGAAAAGTTGACGGCGACTTATAAACATACAGGATAATCTATGAGTAGATTTGCCTACTCTCCTCCACGTGCTCTGTAGTATACCACCTCTATTTCAGTATACTACAAACTCGGAGGATTGATGAGATATTTACATACCGTGTTTGTGTCTGTGCCAGGCGCAGCGCACGCACAGAAATGGAGGAAAACATGAAATTTAAAGAATTGCTAAAAGAGAATCGTCCTGAAGACGTATTTATGAGAATTGGTGTCTCTCTTGCTGTTAATGCAGAAGACCAGAACCGTCAGCTAGAACAGTTCAAGAAAGCCTATAAGCGTATTTTATCAATGCCAGATCAGGATTCACCTTATTTGATTTACACATTAAAAGGTACATTCTATGAAAGACCTGATGCAACAGCTATTGATAGCTTCATGTTTAAAAAAGATGATCTTAAGGATTATCAATACTACAATGAACTTGAACAGTATATGATAGAAGATCAGAAAAGAAATAAGAAAGTTGATCGTCTAGAAACGAAAGAAATCAAGCCTCTTATTGAAAAGACACCATTGCCTAAGAGTGTTGCTATTGAAGAAGCTGATTGGGCTGATGTGCTTAATGCAGAAGTCTTAGAAGATAATGTAGAAACAATTGGGACTAATGATTTTGTATGCTGTGTAGTAGATTTAATGGTGAAATTTGATTCTAATGAAGAAAAGAGTCATCGTATGGTAAAGAAGAATAAGGAAGAAAACAATAATAATCCTTTAACTTTTGGTCATCGTAGACGTCTTGCTTTTGTTAGACATCTTTATGAATACAAGATTCTTCAGACTTTAAGTCATAAAGAAATTTCGGATTAAGAAAAATAAACATATAAAAGAATACCTTCGCTATAATGAAATATAGTGGAGGTATTTTATTATGACAAAAACTTTTCCAGAACATTTTTTATGGGGTGGTGCTACTGCTGCTAATCAATTTGAAGGCGGATGGAAAGAAGGAGGAAAAGGTCCTTCTGTTTCCGATGTTGCCAAGTTTACAGATCCTAAGGAGATGAAGGATCTTCTTGATGTACATGGTTTATGTGATATTACAGATGAACAGATCAAAGAAGCGCTTGAGACAGATGACGAGGTCTTTTATCCTAAAAGACACGGAATAGATTTCTATCATCGCTATAAGGAAGATATCGCATTGCTTGCAGGAATGGGATTTAAGGTCTATCGTATGTCCATTGCCTGGTCACGTATTTTTCCTAAAGGTGATGAAGAAGCTCCTAATGAAGAAGGATTAGCTTTCTATGATCGTGTATTTGATGAATGCTTAAAATATAATATGCAGCCTTTAGTCACAATGTCCCATTATGAACCACCGCTATATTTAGCAACAGAATATAATGGCTGGTATAATCGTAAGACAATTGATTTCTTTGTAAGATATGTAGATGTCATTACTAAAAGATATAAAGATAAAGTAAAATATTGGCTCACATTTAATGAAATAGATTCAATAATCAGACATCCATTTATGACCGGTGGTCTTATTGAATCACGTTTTAAGAAAAAACAATTTGAAGAAGTAGAATATCAGGCTATGCATCACCAGTTTGTCGCAAGTGCTTTGGCAGTGAAGATCACACATGAAAATATACCTGATGCGAAAGTAGGATGTATGCTGACAAAATTAACATATTATCCTTATTCATGTCGACCAGAAGATGTTCTAAAAGAAAGAGAAACAATGCGTCAGATCTACTGCTATTCAGATACACAGGTCTATGGAGAATATCCACGTTATCTATTGAACATGTATAAAAACAAAGGTTTTCATATTAAGATGAGTGAAGAGGATCTTCGCATCATGAAGGATTATCCTGTAGATTTTATTTCATTCTCTTATTATTCATCAAGCTGTGTGGCAGAGAATGAAGAAGGATTAACAATGACATCTGGCAATACCCAGACAGCAATCAAGAATCCGTATATTCCATCAAGTGATTGGGGATGGCAGATTGACCCTATTGGATTAAGAATCTCCCTTATTGATTTATATGATCGCTATAGAAAACCATTGTTTATTGTGGAAAATGGATTAGGTGCAAGAGATCAGATAGAAGAAGATGGCAGCATCAATGATGACTATCGCATTGATTATCTAAAAAAACATATGATCCAGATGTATCATGCCATAAAAGACGATGGAGTAGAGCTGATGGGCTATACAACATGGGCACCAATAGATCTTGTTTCCAATTCAACAAATCAAATGAGCAAGCGTTATGGGTTCATTTATGTAGATGTAGATGACTACAATAGAGGAAGCTATAAAAGAATCAAAAAGAAATCTTATGATTGGTATAAGAAAGTCATTGAAACAAACGGAGAAAGCTTATTTGAATAAAAATAACCCCATTATAGAGGATGATCTATAATGGGGTTATTCACATTTAAAAAAATGCGATAAAGAATGCTCACAAGATAGCATTCAATAGAATAGCTGATTCCTGCTGATAAGAAACAGCCAAGAATAAAAGCGTATTGTTCATCGTTGATTGCTGTAGTACCACTTAAAAGACCATAGCCATCTTTGTTTTCAATAGTAAAGATGGAATCTTCAATGTGACAAGAAGAAGGAATATTGGTTCTTTGTTTAAAGGAATGAAGATGAACATTCCAAATAAAATCTTCTTCATGATAATCATTTATATGCTGCTTCATCAAAAGAAGAAGACAAGTTGCAATTCTTTGAGGCGTGCCTTCTTCAAAAACTTCTGTTTCAATATGATCATCTTTAACAGTAAGCTGCATGAGTTTCATTATTTTTTCCATAGACATCTTCCATTAAAGCCTGAAATAAGGATTGTCTTAAAGTATTGGGCAAGACTGATAAAATAACAGCAATCATAAGGACAAAGTCACCAACGCTTAAAGAAGTTGGGGTCTCAATCTTATAACAATCACTTTGTCCCATAAGATGAATAGATATATCTTTGTAGTTATAATCAAACATCTTCAATAAAGAACAATGTGAAAAACTATGATAAGTATCATAGTAGAAAGAGAGATCAAAGGCCAAGAAGGCCATGCGTAGACGGCTGCATAATCTTGTGTCATCAAGAAGAGAAAGATCTTCTTCATTATTTAAAATAAGCAGCAGCATCTGGTAGACATAGTGGGTGATGATGGATATATTCATGGGATAATAGTGCATATGAACATTGCCATCATGTTCAATTGAAATAGATAAGTCACAGTTCATCATAAAAAAACCTCCTGTTTATCTATACGAAATAAACAGGAGGATTACTAAAAGTTAATGCCAAACTTCTTCAGCAATTTCTTTGACAAGAGCAAGCTTGTTCCACTGTTCTTCTTCAGTGAGCTTATTGCCAATTTCACATGAGGCAAAGCCACACTGTGGACTTAAGTATAATCTATCAAGTGGAATATACTTAGCTGCTTCATGAATTTTAGCGATGATTTCATCTTTATCTTCTAGAACAGGTGATTTTGTAGTGATAAGTCCAAGTACAACTTTCTTATCATCTGATACTTTAGCAAGTGGGGCAAAGCCACCTGATCTTTCGTCATCGTATTCAAGATAAAGAGCATCAACGTTCTCTTTTGCAAAGACATAATCAGCAACGCTGTCATAAGGACCGCTATTAAAGAATGTTGAATGATAGTTACCTCTACAGATATGAGAGTTGATAACCATATCTTCTGGTTTTCCTTCTAAGGCAAGATTATTGACTTTCAATAGCGCTTTCTTGACTTCTTCTAAATCCAACCCTGACGCTTTATAGCGTATTTTAGCTGCATCACCAACAACGGCTCCCCATGTACAGTCATCAAGCTGCAGATTGCGACATCCGGCATTGTAGAACTGCTTGATGATATCCTGGTAGGCTTTAGCGATATCCTGAATCAATTCTTCATTGTCTTTGTAAAATTTTCTAGTTGACTCATAGTTGTCAGGAACAATCATCTGCTGTAATGTCTGAGCTGGGGCAGGAATTGTATATTTAGCAACAGTCTGATCATCTTCAAACTGTTTAAGGAACTTGTAGTATTCTACAAAAGGATGAGGTTTAGCCTTGATCTTTCCTACTAGATAAGTATCATCCAATACAGCAAGTTCATCATTGAATCTTACGCCATTTCCAGTGTGTTTATGTTCAATGCCTTCAAGTCCCCACATAAAGTCCAAATGCCAGAATGTTCTTCTGAATTCTCCATCAGTGATGACATGATAGCCTAGTTCTTTTTGTTTTTTGACAACCTTTGTGATTTCTTCATTCACAATGTTGTCATATTCTTCTTGTGTTAATACTCCGTTTTGAAACTGTAGCTTAGCATCTTTTAAAGCCTGTGGTCTTAAGAAGCTTCCTACAAAATCATAACGAAAAGGTGTATGTAAATTACTCATATTGATTTCCTCCTTCATCTTGAAATAAGGATATCAATAAATATACATTTTTAAAAATATATATAATTCATTGTTGTCGATAGTTTTAAACTATGGACAAATGTTCTTTTAAAGCTTCAATGTATTTATGAGCATATCTGCTTAATATCATATTTTTCTTTTTCACAATGCCAATATGCATTGTCTGATCCGCCATTAACGGTTTAGCAATAATATGAGGACCATTGAGTCGATGATCGATAATACCGCTGCTTACAGTAAACCCATTGAGACCGATAACAAGATTGAATAGGGTGGCACGATCTCTTACCTGAATGATCTTAGGAAAATCAAGGGTACTGATAAATTCTTCTGAGAAATAGAAAGAGTTGCGTGTGCCTTGTTCATAGACAAGATAAGGATATTGAGTAAGATCATCAAGCGTTATCTTATCTTTTTTAGCAAGAGGATGATGTTTATAGATGAAAATATGTGGTTTAGCAACATAAAGTTCTTCAAAGATCAGATTGTTGTTTCGGATCAATTTAGAAAGAATTTCTTCATTATGTTCAGATAAGAAAATAATACCTATTTCACTTTTCCCGTTAGCCACATCATCAATGATTTCTCCAGTCTGTGTTTCTCGCATAATAAAGTTGTAGCAATCGGCATCAAAGGTTTTGATTACATCTACGAAGGCATTGACCGCAAAGGAGTAATGCTGGCAGGAGACGGAAAACTTAGGGCTCTGATGCTTGCTGTTGCAGAAGTGGTCTTTCATGTTCTCTGATTGTTCTAGCAGCATGCGCGCATAGGAAAGCAGTTCTTCTCCTTCTCTTGTAACAGTGATGCCTTTGTTTGTTCTTGAAAAAGCAGTTACACCCATTTCTTCTTCAAGATTACGAATAGCAGCACTCAGTGATGGCTGTGAGATATAGAGTTTAGCAGCAGCTTCTGTCATATTGCCGCATTCAGCTGCTGTAACAAGGTAGACAAGCTGTTGTAGTGTCATTTTGTTTCCTCCTTTTGATATTGATTTTAACATAAATTCAAGAGAGAAAACGATGATACAATGAGAAGAATAAATTTATTTATAAATTCAAAATTATTTTTATAGATTTTAGTAAAAACTATGTTATACTAATCTTTTGGAGGATGAATAAAATGGAAAAAAACTATGATGTTATTGTGGTCGGAGCAGGTCCTGCAGGTATTATGACATGCTACGAACTCTATCTTAAGAATCCAAATTTGAGTGTATTGCTTGTAGATAAGGGACATAATGTAATGCATAGACATTGTCCAATTAAAGATAAGAAAATCAAGCGATGCCCAGAAATTAAGGATAAGGAACCAGGATGCCGTCCTGCATGTTCTATTACATGCGGTTTTGGTGGTGCTGGCGCATATTCTGATGGTAAATTTAACATTACAAGTGAATTCGGTGGATGGCTAACTGATTATCTTTCACCTGATGAAGTTGTTGATGTTATTCATTATGTAGATGATCTTTATCTTAAGCATGGAGCTACACATGACATTACAGATCCTACAACTGAAAAAATCAAGGAAATTGAACAGCGTGGCTACGCTGTTGGTCTTAAGCTATTACGTGCTAAGGTACGTCACTTAGGAACAGAAGAAAATCTTCGTATTATGACAGAAATGTCCAATGAACTTGCTGAACATATCGATATGGCATTCAAGACAGCGGTTAAGGATATTATCGTTGAAGATAAGAAAGTAAAAGGAATTGTATTAGAAAAAGGTGATGAAATCTATGCTAAAAAGATTGTATTAGCTCCAGGTAGAGATGGTGCTACATGGCTTGCTTCAATTTTAGATCACCATGGTCTTAAGCTTTATAACAACCAGGTTGATATTGGTGTAAGAGTAGAGGCAAGCAATATTGTCATGAGAGAAATCAATGAGAATCTTTATGAAGGAAAGTTTGTCTACAATACATCAGTAGGAACAAAGGTAAGAACATTCTGTTCTAATCCAAGTGGACATGTGGTTGTAGAAAACCATGAAGGAACAATGATGGCCAATGGTCATGCTTATCATGATCCAAAACTTGGATCTGACAATACAAACTTTGCTTTACTTGTATCACATCAGTTTAGTGAACCATTTAATCAGCCAAATGAATTTGCGCATGCGATTGCACGATTGGCTAATAGACTTTCTAATGGTTCTATCATTGTACAGAAGTACGGTGATATCAAGAAGGGAAGACGTTCTACCGCAAAGCGTATTAAAGAAGGATATACTGTACCAACGTTGCCAGAAGCTGTACCAGGTGACTTAGGACTTGTTCTTCCTTACAATACAATGAAATCAATCATTGAAATGATTGAAGCATTAGATCATGTAACACCAGGTATTGCCAATGAGCATACACTTCTTTATGGTGTAGAAGCAAAATTCTATAGTGCTAGAGTTAAGGTACATGAAGGATTTGAAACGGATATTGATTCTCTTTATGTAGCTGGTGATGGAGCCGGACTTACAAGAGGTTTATCACAGGCTGGCGCTAATGGTATTCTTGTTGCAAGAGATATTGTTAAAAAGCTTTCATAAGACTGACATAAGTCAGTCTTTTTATATTCACAAAAAAAGTAATAAACAAAGCATGGATATGGTAAAATTAAAGTAATAGAGAGGTTAAAACATGTTTACTTATTATTCCATTATATTATTCATATCAATAATGACTTTGCTAATATTAAGTCTTCTTGTACATGAAAACGCTCGACACACATCAAAACAAAAAAGAGCGTTTTATAAGACTCACTTTGTCATTATTATTGCAGCTATTATGGAATGGTTAGGGTTACTTATGAATAAAGCCCCCTCATGGACAAAATATATTCATTGTTTAGTGAAAACCATTGATTACATCTTAACTCCTGCTATCGCATACTTTTTTATTAATCAGGTAGATAGTAAACTGTCAGTTAAGAAATATATGGGAATACTGGAAATAATTGATATTCTCATTATTCTATTATCAGTGCCATTTGGCTGGGTTTTCTACATTGATCAGAACAATGTTTATCGTCATGGACCATTCTATATTGTTTATCCCATCATTTATGTCTTAATGATGATTTTACTTATTATTGGTTTGCTTCAATATGGAAGACGATTCGCCTCAAGCAATAAGAAGTCGCTCTTTGCGATAATGCTACTGGCATTAGTAGGTATCGTCTTTCAAGAAACAGCTGGCAGTTTTATGCGTACAGGATATCTTGCATTAGCGATGGGGTCTACTTTGTTATTTATTCACTTTGAAGAATTCTGTCAGCAGGAAATGGACGAAGATGGAAAGGCGAAGACAATTCTATTGGAGAAGGATGCCTTAACAGATCTTTATAGTCGTTATGCCTACAATGAACAGTTAAAAAAGCATAGTAATCCACCACTTTCTTCTACGCTTTGTGTCTTGCTTATTGATATCAATGGCTTAAAGATGGTCAATGATACAAAAGGACATGAAAAAGGTGATGAACTCATTTGTGAAACCGCCCATGCAATTAGGAAGGCTATTCAATCTTATGGCCATGTCTATCGTACAGGTGGGGATGAATTTGTGGTTCTGCTTGATTTATCTTCCTATACAATAAAAGAGTTTTATGACATCTTAAAAAGAGAATTCTATGCCTATAAGATTAAGGCAACAGAGTTATCAGAAATAAATGTTGCGATTGGGAAAGCCTATGCAAAAGATTATCCTGATTTTACGCTAGAACAGCTTGTAGAAGTAGCGGATAGGGATATGTATAAAGATAAAGCAAATTATTATCGTAATAAGCGTCATGATCGCCGCAAATAAGCTATTAGCATTGCTGATGGCTTTTTTTATGCAAAATAAAGGATAATAACGAGGGAACAAGAAAATTTATGGTAATATAAAAGTGAGATTTAGGTTATAAAGAGTCAGCTATTATGTTTGTTTACTATACAAATATGAGAAAAAGGATGGGTAATGGGATCATTTCCAGATGAATATTGTTTTAGCTCTTATCTTCATGTTATTGTCATTGCCATTTGGTACATTGTCTATGTAGATGATCACAATTATTATCATCATGGAAATCTCTATTTCCTTTATTCGATTATTTATGTTTTCATGCTGATATTGCTGGTCATAGGAGGTTCTGTTGCTCAGCAGTTAGGTGAGAAATTGGCTAGAACATTCTTCTTGAGTGTATCTATCGCTGCTGTTTTGCTTTTTGTTCATTATGAAGAATACTATCAGCAGGAGATGGATGAAGATGATGAAAAGAAAACTATTCTTCTAGAAAAAGACGCTTTAACAAATCTTTATAGTCGCTATGTATTTAATCAGATGCTAAGACAGTATGCTGTGGAAAAGATGAACGACAACTTTATTGATTATAGCAAGCCATTAAATTTTCATTTGAGTGCTGCTGTTGGCATATAGCCGATAAGAGAATGTATGAAAATAAAAAGAAGTATTATCTAGAAATTATATTGAAAGACGATTCTAGTAAAGGATTGATGAGTAATGTTTGAATACTATACTGCAATATTTTTTATTTCCGTTGCAACATTAATAATTTTAGCTCTTCTTGTCAAAGAGAATGGACGATTGACTGCAGAACAGAAGAGAAGTTTTCGATTGACTTATTTGATCATAAGCTTGGCTGCTCTTATGGAGTGGCTAGGTCTTTTATTGGATGGTGCTCCATTATGTACAAGATATCTACATATAATCATCAAATGTGCAGGATACATCCTGAATTTCTCTATAGCTTCATTTTTCGCTATTCAAATCAATGAGAAAGGCTGGGTGAAAAAGCATCTCCGTAATTTCATGTGCATTGCGGTAGTAATACTGATTATATCTTTGCCTTTTAAGGCTATCTTCTATGTGGACGGTAATAATATCTACCATCATGGAAAATACTATTATGTCTATTCGGTTATTTATGTCATTATGTGGTTTCTTCTTCTTATCGGTTTTCTTCACTTCGGAAGAAAGTATGAAAGACATAATATCATTTCGATGATATGTATTTCTTTGTTGGTACTTGTTTGTACCATTATTCAGCAGTTTATTAATATTAAAGGTATTAGGACATGCTTTTTATCAGTATCTATTGCATCTGTACTTCTTTTTATTCATTATGAAGAGTTCTACCAACAAAAAATGGATGAAGAAAGGAAGAAGAAAACAATACTTCTAGAAAAAGATGTACTGACAGGATTATATAGTCGCTATGCCTACAATATGCAATTAAATAAATATAAGAGTGAGCCAATGCCTGAAAAGATGTGTGTTCTTCTTTTTGATATTAATGGATTAAAGAAAGTCAATGATACCAAAGGTCATGAAATGGGTGATGCCTTGATTTATGCTACGGGTGTATCTTTAAAAGAGGCAGTTGCTAATCAGGGACAGATCTTTCGTACAGGGGGAGATGAGTTTGTGATCTTGCTTGACTTATCTCACTATTCACTAGAACAATTCAATAAGCAGAAACAAGAGAGTCTTAAGAAATATCAGAAAGATTTACAAGGCCTCTATAACAATGAAATTCATCTTGCGATGGGGGTCGCAATGGTTAAGGATTATCCAACATATACATTAGAACAGCTTGTCGAAATAGCTGATAAGCGTATGTATGAGGATAAGGCGAGATTCTATAGAGAAAATCATATTGATAGAAGACGCAATTAGGAAGCTTAAGCTTCCTTTTTAGATCACAAAAAAAGCACGATCTATGATCGTGCATTGCATCTATAACAGCTTTTGTGCAATATGCTGTCCTGCGATAGCGCCATCGTTAGCAGCAGTTACAACTTGACGTAAGTCTTTAGCGATGACATCTCCAATAGCGTAGATGCCTTCTTTCTTTGTTTCCATGTTTTCATTAACGATGATATAGCCACGTTCGTTTGTAATACCTAAGTCTTTTACAAAGTCAGTGACCGGATCATTGCCGACAAATGGGAAGATACCTGAGACTTCAAGAGATGAAAGTGCACCTGTATCGCTGTCTTCCATTTCTAATCCAGTAACATGTGTTTCATCTGATAATACAGCATGTGGTTTTTTCTTGAAATGGAATTCAATATTTTCAGTAGCTAAAGCTTTTTCAGAAATAATCTTATCTGCTCTAAAGACATCTCTTCTCATGATGACATGTACCTTAGATGCAATGGTAGAAAGATAGATTGCTTCTTCAATCGCGGAGTTGCCCCCGCCAACGACTGCGACTTCTTTTCCTCTAAAGAATGGACCATCACATACCGCACAGTAAGACACACCCTTACCAGCGTTTTCTTCTTCACCTGGGACATTCATTTTTCTTTCTTTAGTACCTGTCGCAATGATGACATAACGTGCCTGATGTTCACCGCTGGTAGTGACAACAGTCTTCACATCACCATCATCTCTGATTTCCTTTACTTCACTCATATCCAATGTAGCACCAAAGCTTAATGCATGTTCATACATTTCATATGCCAACATTGGCCCTTTTATTGTCTTGATACCAGGATAGTTTTCAATATCAGCAGTAAGATTCAATTTACCGCCTGGGGCACCTGCTTCAATAATTTTTACACTTGCACCTGCTCTAGAAGCATATAGAGCAGCAGTAAGGCCGGCTGGACCTCCACCAATAATAATTACATCAGTCATAATTAGACCTCCTATTTAATAGCGTTTAAACACTTGTATAACAAAGTATAGAGCTGAGAAGCTTCTTCTTCTGATAAAGGAAGACAAGATCCAATCTTAGAAGGAATATCTTTTGCTTTTTCCTGTAAAGCTTCTCCTTCCTTTGTTAATGTGACATTAAGTGATCGTTCATCATCTTTAGAACGTTCTCTTGTAATAAGACCTTTCTTTTCCAATCTCTTTAATAGAGGCGTCAATGTCCCTGAATCAAGGTAAAGAACACTGCCAATTTCTTTTACAGTGACTTGTTTTCTTTCCCACATGACCATCATGGTAATGTATTGCGTATATGTTAA
This sequence comes from Kandleria sp., assembly GCF_017934775.1. Classification (NCBI taxonomy): domain Bacteria; kingdom Bacillati; phylum Bacillota; class Erysipelotrichia; order Erysipelotrichales; family Coprobacillaceae; genus Kandleria; species Kandleria sp. The sequence goes on from NZ_JAGBIX010000046.1 coordinate 17,108, forward strand.
ATCAATTTCATCGAGAATAGGCTTATACTTTTTTGTGATCTGATGGGATAAAGCATACAAAGGAAAACATAATTGATTATCTATATTGAGACATTCATATTTCATAATAAACACTCCCTAATTAATTTTGCAAAATTATATTAACATTGATTATTTAGAAGTGTCAATTCTTTTGCACTAATATTGAAAGAGGATAAATTATCCGTTATAATAACGCAAAAGGTGATAGAATATGTTGATAAATGGTAAAGAAATTTCAAAGCAGATTAAAGAAGATATTAAAAAAGAAGTTGAACTTCTAAAAGAAGAAGGGAAACGTGTCCCATGCCTTGCGGTGATCTTGATTGGGGATGATCCTGCATCTCAGGTTTATGTAAGAAACAAGATTAGAGCCTGTGAATTTGTAGGAATGAAATCAATGACAATTAGCAAGGATGCCTCTTTTACTCAGGAAGAACTATTAGCTTTAATTGATTCATTAAATAAGAATGAAGAAGTTGATGGTATTCTTGTACAGCTTCCAGTACCTGATCATATTGATGAACAGGCCGTTATTGAAGCAATTGACCCAAGCAAAGATGTTGATGGGTTCCACCCAAGCAATATTGCTAAACTTGTCCTTAATGAAGATGGATTTGTTCCATGTACACCTCAGGGAATGATGTGTATGCTTGATGCTATCAATTATGATCTAGATGGAAAAGAAGTTGTCGTTGTAGGAAGAAGCAATATTGTCGGAAAGCCGGTTTCATTGTTATGCTTACATCGTAATGCGACAGTGACAATTGCTCATTCTCATACAGAGTATTTAAGAGATGTTACAAAAAGAGCAGATGTTCTTATTACCGCAATCGGTAAGCCTAAATTCTTTGATTCATCGTATGTTAAAGAAGGGGCTGTCGTATTGGATGTCGGTATGAACAGAGATGAAAACAACAAACTATGCGGTGATGTGGATTTTGATGATGTTGTAGATAAAGTTCAGGTCATTACCCCAGTACCTGGTGGTGTTGGTCCAATGACAATAGCATTATTAATGAGCAACACCCTTAAATCATATAAAGCGAGGTAACTTCTATGGAATATGGTTTACATGATATAATTGAAATGAAGAAGGCCCATCCTTGCAAGAAATCTACACAGTGGGAAATTATCCGTATGGGTGCAGATATCAAGGTGAAATGTCTTGGCTGTGGTGCCATCGTCATGTTTTCTCGTAGAGATTTCGAGAAGCGTCTTAAGAAAGTCATTGAACATAACATCAGCGAAAGCTGATGTTTTTTTCTTCTATGTGTTTCATTTCTTGATGTAAAAAACACATTATTTTAAAATAATGTATATGAGGAGATGATGAAAATGGAAATCGCAGAAACATTTAAACGCTATGGTTTTGAAAAAGTATTAGATCTTGCTTATCAGGATCCAGAAAAATATTTGCCATATATTATGCATTTTGTGGATTCAATAAGTGAAGAGCGGTTCTCTTCACAAAGGGCATTAGTGCGTAAAGCTATTGAAGAGAAGGATCACCCGTACCATATCTATGTTCGTCATCTGTTTCATGATCTAGATCCAGAAATCGCTAAGAAATTGGTCACAAATATTATGATATATGCAGGAATTTTTGGTAGTAAGACACGTAATGAGATGAAGGAGACCTATGGAAGAAAAAGATGGCCATGGGTTATTGGGATGAGTGAAGATTATGATCTAGAAGAAATGGATGATATGATCACTCAAGGAGAAGAAATAGGTATCTTTATTTATCTTATTGAAGAGCCACTTACTGAAGAAGTTCTAGATATGTTAAAAGAACATACACACAGTACATTTGTGTTCTTCACTGATGGAGATCATCTTGATAGTAATCGCATGTCAAAAATCATGAAATTGCGTAATATCATGATTACACTGACAAAAGAAAAAGAAGAGACAATGGCTCTTCTTAAAAAGAAATGTGTTTATTTTGGATTATCTTCAAAGACAATTGATGAAGACTGGTTTGAAGATAAGATGAACGAAGGCTACTATTATCTTTGGTACAAGACAAAAAGCCCAGATGAATTTGCTTTATTAAAGACATATCGTCAAAAAAGACCACTGCTTATGGTAGATGAATCAGAAGATATGTATATTCTAGAAAATCCTCACGGCAGTGTATTAGAAAATATAAAGAATGATCGAAAATAAAAATCCAGCTGCAACATCGCTGATATAATGCAGTCCACCGAGAATACGGCTAAGTCCTACTATGAGGGCACAAATGATAAGAATGTGTCCTAGGGTTGCATTGATATCTAGCATAATAAGGGCAATAATCAATGCGGAAGCACTATGTCGAGAAGGGAATGACTTTCCCTTCTTGTGTTTTTTTACCGGTCTGATCTTATATCGTTCATAAGGTCTTTCTCTATTAATAAGATAACGAGAAATCGTAATCGCTAGAAAAAGAAATGCTGGTTTAAAGAATGTATCAAATAACAATGGACTATGAGTAAGAAACAAATAAAGCAATGTTATTGGATAGATAATAATAAAAGGTAATATGCTATAAGTTATGAGAAAATTTACAATCTTTCTACATTTTGTAGAGATAATAAATTTATTAAGTTTAATATAGAATGTTTTCATGCCCTAAGTATAGCACAACTCTATTATTTGTACATGTCTTTGTTCATTGCAATTTGAAACAAACTATAATAAAATAAAGGGCGAAAAAAAGGAGTGAATCACAATGGCTTTAACAGCAGGAATCGTTGGTTTACCTAATGTCGGGAAATCAACTTTATTTAACGCAATTACAAACGCACAGGTTGAAGCAGCCAATTATCCATTTGCGACAATTGATCCAAATGTTGGGGTTGTAGAAGTACCTGATCATAGATTGAACGACTTGGTAGAAATCTTTAAACCAAAGAAAACTGTTCCAACTACATTTGAATTTACAGATATCGCAGGTCTTGTCAAAGGTGCGTCTAAAGGTGAAGGACTTGGTAATAAGTTCCTTGCAAACATCAGAGAAACTGATGCTATCGTAGAAGTAGTAAGATGTTTTAGAGATAAGGACATTACTCACGTAGATGGTAGTGTAGATCCAGTAAGAGATGTAGAAACAATCAACTTAGAATTAATTTTTGCTGATCTAGATACAGTAGAAAAACGTATTGGCAAGATTGAAAAGAAAGCCCAGACTGGAGATGGGGATGCTAAGGAAGAATTAGATGTTCTATTAAAATTAAAGGAAACATTAGAAGCATCTAAACCAGCACGTTCTTTAGAATTCTCTAAAGAAGAAAAAGTATGGCTAAAGAATTATAACTTATTAACTATTAAGCCAATTATCTATGTCGCAAACATGGGTGAAGAAGATATTGAAAATCCACAGGATAACCCATTCTTTAATACTCTTGTAGAATATGCTAAAAATGAAGGAGCAGATGTTGTACCAATCTGCGCTAAGATTGAAGAAGAATTAGCTGCTCTTGAAGATGAAGATAAAGCTATCTTCATGGAAGACTTAGGCATTGAAGAGAGTGGTCTTGATAAATTAATCAGAGAAACATACGCTTTATTAAACTTAAAGACATTCTTCACGGTAGGTGTAGATGAATGTCGTGCATGGACATTTACAGATGGTATGACAGCTCCTGAAATGGCTGGAATCATCCATACAGATTTCCAGAGAGGATTTATCAGAGCTGAAACTTACAGCTATGATGATTTAATGGTTCATAAGAGCGAAGCAGCTCTAAGAGAAGCTGGAAAAATCAGACAGGAAGGAAAGACTTACAAGGGAGCAGATGGCGACATCATGTTCTTCAAGTTTAATGTCTAATGAAAAATATCGTACTGAAAATTGTTTTTCTGATTGCTTTATGTGTCTTTCTATATAGTGGATTCAACCTTGGATATACCTACTATAAATACTGGAAAGTAGATCATGATAATGATGTCCTTGTAAAAGAAGTTGTAAAAACAGAAAAGAAGCATAAAGCTTCAAATGTTCGTACAATTGATTTTAATTATTTAAGACGACTTAATAAAGATATTGTAGGATGGCTCTATATCAAAGATGTAGCTGATTATCCAATATTAAAAGGTCAGTCAAATGATACTTACTTACATCATAACTATAAGAAAGATTATTCTTTCGCTGGTTCTATTTTCTTAGATGAAATATCCAATAAGAACTTCCAGGATGGAAATACAATCATCTATGGTCACAATATGAACAACGGATCCATGTTTGGTCAATTAAAGAAATTTAGTGAACAGTCTTTTATGAATAATCATCCGGTTGCTTATATCTATCTTCCTGATGGAAGTGTCAATGTCTATGATATCTTCTCATTCAATAGATTAGATGCAACTGATACCAATTATTATCGCAATAATATTGAATATGGATCATTCATAAAAAAACTTGTAAGCGCGTCTTTAGCTAACAGACAAGTCAGTACGAAGAAAGCACCATTGATTATGCTTTCTACTTGTGCAACGCATGATACCAACTGGCGAAGCGTTGTATTTGCTCGATTATCAAAGACTATCCATAAAGGATAGTCTTTTTTTAATGAGTCAATAAAAACTATTTATAGAAAATAATGGTGTTATAATATAAGTAGTAAAGAGAAAGGCTATTTTTCTTTATCTGAATCCTGTTTTGAATCATTCACATGCCTTTCTCTTTTATAATACAAACAAGGATGCGCAAGCATCCTTTTAAATTTCTTATCAAACCTATTGACATACTGGGTTAATAGGTATATTGTGTTCCTAAGGAGGAAGAGGTATGAGAGTTGATGTTATTCTAGAGTATCTGCCACTTTATCTAAAGGCAGCATTGCTGAGTGCAGGAATTGGATTATCATCCATTGTTCTTGCAATACTTATTGGCATGATTGCTTCTATGATTCTGTATTATAGAATACCATTCTTAAAACGCATTATTTCCTTCTACGTAGAAGTAAGTCGTAATACCCCATTAATGATACAGTTATTCTTTATCTATTATGGATTGCCTAAGATTGGCATTGCGACAAGCCCACTGGCCTGTGGCATAGTTGGATTAAGCTTCTTGGGTGGAGGATATATGTGTGAGTCAATTAGGGGAGGACTTGAATCAATTTCAGAGAGTCAGGTAGAGAGTGCCATGGCACTAGGAATGAATAAAAAGCAGACAATGCGTTATGTGATTTTACCTCAGGCGCTTAGAGCTTCTTTATCAGGATTGGTTGCCAATATGATCTTTATGTTAAAAGAGACAAGTGTATTAAGTGCTGTTAGTCTTATGGACCTTATGTTTACAGCGAAGGATCTGATTGGACTCTACTATAAAACGACAGAAGCACTCTTTCTTCTGGTCGTGTTCTACTTATTGATATTGACGCCAGTCATACTACTTGGACACTTGGCAGAAAGGAGGCTGACATATGGCAAAATGGGGGTTTGATCTATTATTTCAAGGACAGAATCTTTCACGATTGTTAGAAGGTCTTACGCTTGCCTTGTATATTAGTGCCATCGCAGTCGTTCTTTCATTAGTGTTAGGGATTATTTTAGGTATCGCTCAAGTAAAAGGACATCCGCTTATTAGAAAAATAATGAGAGGCTATGTTCATTTTATTCAGATTATGCCCCAGCTGGTCCTTTTGTTTATCGCGTACTTTGGATTAAGAGCATTTGCGATCAATCTATCTCCTGAGATGGCTTCTATCATTGTCTTTACAATGTGGGGAACAGGTGAAATGAGTGATCTAGTAAGAGGCGCTATTGTTTCAATGGATCATCATCAATATGAAAGTGGTCTGGCATTAGGAATGTCACCTAGACAGGTCTATATTCACGTTGTGATTCCACAGATTGCCAAACGATTGATTCCATTATCGATGAATCTGATTACCAGAATGATCAAGACGACAAGTCTATTATTAATGATCGGGGTAGTAGATATTATCAAAGTATCCCAGCAGATCATTGAAACAAATCGACTTGCCAGTCCTAATGGTGCCTTTGGCATCTATCTTGTAGTCTTTATGCTTTATTTTATTTCATGTTATCCAATAAGCATATTGGCACGTTATCTAGAAAAGAAATGGAGGATTTAATATGGCCATCTTATCACTTGAACATGTCACAAAGAAATATGGTGATTTTACAGTCTTCAATGATCTTGATCTTAAGATCAATGAAGGAGAAGTGACATTGATTATTGGACCATCAGGTAGTGGGAAAAGTACATTGTTAAGATGTTTAAATCGTCTTGAAGATATTGATGAAGGAGAAATCACCTTCCATGATGCCCCTATCAAGAGTGAAACACATTTAAGAGAAAATGTTGGTATGGTCTTTCAGAGCTATGAGCTCTTTCCACATCTCAATGTGTTAGACAATATGACATTATCACCACGTATTGTACAAAAGAGATCAAGAAAAGAAGCTGAACAGGAAGCTTTATCCTTGCTTGAACGTGTAGGGTTAAAAGATAAGGCCAAAAGCTTTCCACATGAATTATCCGGAGGACAAAGACAGCGTGTCGCTATTGTGAGAAGCTTGTGTATGCATCCGGAAGTGCTTCTCTTCGATGAAGTTACTGCCTCATTAGATCCAGAAATGGTCAAGGAGGTATTAGATGTAATCTTAGATCTTGCGGATGAAGGAAAGACAATGGTCATTGTCACACATGAAATGGCGTTCGCAAGAGCCGTAGCTGATCGTATTATTTTCATTGATGGAGGAAGAGTTGTTGAAGAAGGACATCCAGAAGACTTCTTTACTCATCCTAAAACAGAAAGAGCACAACAGTTTTTACAGAATTTAACATATAAAAGGAGGAAGAGATTATGAAAAAGATTTTAGGAACATTATTTGCACTATTATTAACGGTAGGTCTTGTAGGATGTGCAAAACAGGGCTATCGCTCAGTAGATGATATTAAGAAAGACGGTACAATCAAGATCGGTGTATTCTCCGATAAACATCCATTTGGATATGTAGACAAGAATGGAAAATATCAGGGATATGATATCGAACTTGCTAATAGAATAGGTAAAGATTTAGGTGTAAAAGTAAAACTTGTATCCACTGAAGCAGCCAATCGTATTGAATATTTAAAGACAAATAAAGTAGATATCATTCTTGCAAACTTCACAGTTACTGATGAAAGAAAAGAAGAAGTAGATTTCGCTTTACCTTACATGAACGTATCACTTGGTGTTGTTTCACCTTCAAATAAAGTTATCACTTCATTAGATAATTGGAACAAGAACGATAAATTAATCGTTATCTCAGGTACAACTGCTGAAACATATGTTACAAAGAATTATCCAAATATTCCTCTACAGAAATATGATACATATGCTAATGCTAAAAACGCATTAGAAAATGGTAATGGTGCTGCATGGCTTAATGACAATACTGAAGTATTATCATTCGCTAAGAGCACAAAAGGATTCACTGTAGGTATTCCAACACTTGGTTCACAGGATAAGATTGCACCAGCTGTTACAAAGGGAAATAGTGATCTTAAGAAATGGATTGATAATGAAATCAAATCATTAAATAAAGAAGACTTCTTCTCAAAAGATTATGATAAGACATTAGCATCTGTATACGGTAAAGAATACAAGAGCACAATTGTTATAAATTGCGGCGTAAAACCCACAGGCTTGCCTGTGGGATGAAAGCCGCTTTTTTATGTAAGACTACATTTCCGCTACTCGACATATACATAGACTTGATATATAATTTATGTATAAATCAATGTTGGTTTCAGCTTATGAGGATATAAATATGCATGAATCATATAAGACAATACCTTTTACAATAACAACGCATCATGATGAAAGCGTGAAGGGATTATAAACAATGGCACGTTCTAAAAGTAATAACGTACAAATCAATATTTCTATTCCGTCTGAATGGAAGACCCAGCTTGAGAACCTTGCGCGCATCTATTCTGTCGAGGAAGGTGAAACCATTACATTTCTTGACCTGATGCGCAGAGGGATTCAGGAAAAATATCAATTAGGAGAAAAAGACAGTGAGCGAGGAACAATATCATAGTGCTTCGCATTGTAAATATCTGACGCAGTATCATATCATCTGGTGCCCTAAGTTCAGATTCTCTGTCTTGCAGAAAGGCGCTGACGATAAACTTAAAAACATCCTTGCTGGCATCTGCAATCAATACGGATATGAAATCAAAGCATTGGAAGTGATGCCAGACCATATACATATATTCGTGGATTGCCCGCAGACAGTTGCTCCCTGTGATATAGCAAGGACGCTTAAAAGCATCAGTGCTGTTGAAATGTTTAAGGTTTTCCCGCAGTTGAAGCAGTTTTACTCCCGTTGTGGAGCATTATGGTCAAGGGGATATTTTGTATCAACGGCAGGACATATAAGTGAAGCTACAGTTAACAAATATATCGAGGAACAGAAAAACCATGACTGATGAAGAATACAAGAAAACCTTGAAGCAATTTCATAAACTTTCTGACAGGCATATCTTGGTTGTCGAAACCGATATGCCGTATTCTGATGTCTTAAGGATTGTCACTCTTTCTGATAAGATACGCAAAGCAGGCAATGAACTTGTCGGGCTTATGAGAAAGAATTATGACCAGTTACTGCGCACAAAGAAATACCGTAAACTGCTTAAATTATATGGCAATACTCAAGACAAAGATAAACGTAGGGTTTTGGCAAAACAGCTTAATGAAATGCAGTCTGAATACAACGTCACATGGGATTTTTGCAGAAAGTCCATGATTCCGATAGGCAAGAAATATGGCATAGATGCC